>JBATTI010000001.1:0-2451 GCA_049670445.1 Albidovulum sp.
CGAATATATTGGCCGATCTTACCAAGAAAGCAAAAAACGACCGCTTTATGTCTTGGCTGGCAAGTTTGGATTTGAGGAGGAACTTGCCGCAAAAGACCTCTCTGGTTCGACGCCTCTTGAAAGGGTCTGAGGAAGGCTTCGGGCACAGCCACCAGCTGAGTGAATGGATCAAGCACTTTGCGGAACGCGTCCTATGCCAGCTGTTGGTCAAGCGGCCCCTCTCATGGTTTGCAAGCAAACCACTGGTGGGCCGCGGGATGCGCTGTGACCCACTTGTTCAGCGTCGAGATCCCAACGGTCGATTGTACTGCATCCCTACGTCGTATCGGTCGACAGCGCTGGAGGCGTGTCGTAGGATAAAATAAGAAAATCCAATCCTCGGCATAATGATGAAAGATAATGTTGATTTCCGCGATCTGCCCGAAATCGTGCTGTTGCAAAGCTTTGGCGCCATTGCGGAGACACGCAGCATAACGCAGGCGGCAGTGCTGTCGGGGCGGTCCCAGCCGGTCCTGTCCCAGCATCTGCAAAGGTTGGAGGCCAAGTTGGGAGTGAAGCTGGTGGAGCGCGCCCACCGGCCCCTGGCACTTACACCGGAGGGAGAGTTTCTGGCCGCACGGCTGCCGGGCATCATTGGTGAGCTGTGTACCGTCGTCGATGCGCTGCAGTCGCAATCCGGCGCGACCCTGCAACGCCTGCGTATTGCCATGCCCGACAGCATGTCTTGCTCCATGGGGGCCGAATTCGTGTCTCTGGCCGGGGTTCTGGCAGACTCGGTCGAGCTATGTGCGGGCATAACCCCTTGGGAACAGGATGTATTCCGCGCCCTTCAGATCGACATGCTGGTCGACAGCCCGCCCTATGATCCAAAGGAATTCCATCATCCGATCGAGATCTTTACCGCTCCCTACGTCCTGATCAGCCCGAAAAACACCGGCGACCAGTCGCTGGATGAGATCGTGGCCACACTCCCTCAGGTCGCCCATGCCGAAACCACCAAATTCGGCCAGCGGGCCAGTGGCATCGCGCGGAAGCTGGGTGTCAGGCAAAACCCGAAATACAATTTCGATTCGAGCCAGTCGGTCATCCGCTTTGTCGAAATCGGCTATGGCTGGGCCATCACCTCGGTTCTCTGCCTCTATCAAAGCCAGTCGTCTTTCAAAGAGATCGCCGTGCATCCGCTGGACGATCAGAACCGGCGGACGCTGATGCTGATCAGCCGGGCCGAGGCTCTTTCGCAACTGGCCGACAAGACCGTCGGGATCATGCGCAACGTGTTCCGGCAGTTGGTGAACGGACCGTGGCAGGGCACGGCCCCGCAATGCGCCGATCTGATGCGCCGCGCCAATCCTGTGATTTTTCAGGGCCCGTCATGACGCGGGCCTGAAAGGCCGCGCCCCCCGTCAGCCGGCACTTCAGGCAGCACCGGCCTTTGCCATTGATTGCACATGTTCAAGCCAGTTGGTCAGCTCCAGCGTGCGCGTATCGAACACAAAATCCTCTATCCGGCAACCCAGCCGGGCCGCGGCTTCGGGATCGGTTTCGACATTGCTCAGATCCTCCAGATTGGGCGCACTGCTGGCAAAGATGCTCAGACGTTCACGAAAGGCCGATGCGATCGTGCTTGGGGCCACTTCGGGATGGTACTGAATGCCCCAGAAATCGATATCGCCTTCGCAAAAAGCCATGGCCTGAACCCGGCTATGGGCGTTTGAGGCCAGCAGGGCCGCGCCCCGGGGCATGTCGCTTACCTCATCGCGGTGGCCACAGGCCACGGCAAAGCCATCCCGGCGACCCGCCATCATACCATGCGCCCGCCCGCCATCGGTCAGCGTGATGTTGGTGGCAACCCCGGCTTCGACGCCGTTGGGCGCGGCGACGATACGCCCGCCAAGGATGACGGCCGCGATCTGCAAGCCAAAGCAGACCCCGATGCTTGGCACCTTGTGCCGAAACACCAGTTTGCAGGCCTCCTGAATGGGCTTTGCCCTTGCGTCGTCGGCGGCCCATGGGTCGCCCTGACCCGTCATGACAACGCCGTCCACGCCCTCAAGATCAGCTTCCCGCAAGGGGTCCAGATAGGGTTCGCGGGTCGTCACCCGCAGATCAGGGAGAACCGAGCGGAAGACCTTGGTGAAGTTCTGCGGTGCAGACCGGTCAAGCGCGCGGCGCTTCGCGGCGACGGGGGGGGAACTGGATTCGACAATAAGAATGTGGGGCATAGGAACCTGAGCTGTGTTGCGTGTCTTTATTCGGCGGCTGTCTGGAACACCGGTGTCATCTCGCCAAGGGTTTCGGCGTCAAGGTGGCACTTGATCTGGTGGCCATTGCCAAGGGGCCGGATCGGCGGCACCTCGGTTTCGCAAAGCCCGCCGCCCACCTTCGATTTCCACGGGCAGCGGGTCTGGAACGGGCAACCCGAGGGCGGGTTCAGCGCCGAAGGGATATCAC
>JBATTI010000002.1:0-1790 GCA_049670445.1 Albidovulum sp.
GTAATCGGCCATACGAAACGCCATGCCGATGGCGGCGGGCACTTCCAAGGCCCCCGGCACTTCGACCAGATCGACCTCTGCCCCCGCCTTCGCAGCCACCGCACGCGCGCCCGCCACCAGATGATCAGCGATATCCTTGTAATAGGGGGCTACGACGATCAGCAGCTTCACCTTGTCGTCGAATTTCGGCAGTTCCAGCGTGTAATGGGCTTCATTCGCGGCCATGTCTTAACCCTCGGTGATCGGGCGGGTGCCCGTGATAGTGAGATCATAGGCGTCAAGCCCGACATAGCGGGTCATCGGCGAGTCTGTCAGCAAGATCAGCTCTTTGAGCCCCATCGCAGACAAGATCTGCGCCCCAAGGCCGGTCTGCTTGATGGTGCGCGGGCCGTCGTCTTCCTCGACATCCAGCTTGGTTCTTGGATCGCGAAACAGGCACACGGCCCCACGCCCTTCGGCTGCAATAATCTGCATGGCACGCGCCAGCTCTCCCTCTGGCGAGGGGCCCAGCGCCAGCACATCTTCCAGCACATTAAGCGCATGAGTGCGCACCAGAACCGGCGCCGGGGTCGAAACATCGCCTTTGGTCAGCACCACATGTTCAGTGCCTTCGGATTGTTCGGTAAAGATCCGCATCAGCCAATCGCCGCCATAGGCCGAAGTCACGACGCGGCTCTCGGTTTCGCGCACAAGGTTGTCGTGGCGGCGACGGTAGGCGATCAGATCCGAAATCGTGCCGATCTTCAGCCCGTGGGTTTTCGAATAGGCAACCAGATCAGACAAACGCGCCATGGTGCCGTCTTCATTCATGATCTCGCAGATCACGCCCGACGGGTTCAGCCCCGCAAGCCGGCTGACGTCAACGGCCGCCTCGGTATGGCCCGCCCGCACCAAAACCCCGCCATCACGGGCGCGCAACGGAAAGATATGGCCCGGCGTCGCGATATCTGCGGCACCTTTTGCGGGGTCGATGGCCACAGCCACGGTCAGCGCCCTATCATGGGTGGAAATTCCGGTCGAAACCCCTTCCCGCGCCTCGATCGAGGTGGTGAAGGCGGTTTCATGGCGCGATGAGTTTCGCACAGACATCTGTTCCAGCCCCAAGGCATCAATCCGCGCCGCGGTCAGCGTCAGGCAGATCAGCCCGCGCCCATGGGTCGCCATGAAATTGATGACATCGGGCGTGCACATCTGGGCCGGGATCACCAGATCGCCTTCATTCTCGCGGTCTTCATGATCGACAAGAATGAACATGCGGCCATTGCGCGCTTCATTGATGATTTCTTCGGTCGGCGAAATCGCCCTTTTCAACTCATCTGTCATTGCTTGCCTCTGGCCCGAACATCCTCCGCCCCGGCCATAGCCCAAGCCCGAGAGTTTGGCCAGAGGCCGGTGACGTCATTGGCGGGGGCAAGACCAGACATCCAAGGCGCTGCGCCCACCCCTTGGTGGGTTACATCAGTTCGTGTGTTGGGCCGCGTTGCGGACTCTGCCGACATTCATTTTTCTGCCTTTGCTGACGCAGCATCCGTTCGCAGATGCGCCACGCTTGTCGCTTCGTTGCAGTCGATGTCGCCATACCAGCCATTCAAAGCCAAGTCGAAGCCCGGATCTCAAACCGTCTTTTCGCGGCAACCAAGATCAACCATCAAGACGCCGGACAAAGCCGCCGCCCGATTTATTAGGTTCGCTCACGCAGAAACCATTCGCGCTTGCGATATTCCTTTAGCCGAAATACGGCTCACTTCATCAAAGCGGTCGTTCAAGTGCTTGTTTGTGTAAAGTCGAGC
>JBATTI010000003.1:0-2159 GCA_049670445.1 Albidovulum sp.
CCGAAAACATGGTGGTTGGCGAACGCGCTGGCCCCGGCTTTGCCTATGACGAAATCGTGCCGGCCATTGAGCGGTTGTTGCGCGCCTATCTGGGCCTGCGCGAAAATGCGTCCGAAACGTTCATCGATGCATTCCGGCGTTTGGGTGCAGCCCCCTTCAAGGCGGCTCTGTACCCGGCAGAGGCCGCGCGCAATGCCGCTTGATATCCCGCGCCCGCCCCTTGACGCACGCGTTCGCGATCTGAATGAGCGCTACCAGCATCATTCGGCAACTGCGGTGCTGGAACATGCGCTTCACGACCCCGAGGTGGGCAGTCTTGCACTTGTGTCTTCCTTTGGCGCGGAATCGGTCGTGCTGTTGCATCTGGTATCGGTGATTGCGCCCGGCACGCCGGTCTTGTTCATCGACACCCAGATGCTTTTTGCCGAAACACTGGATTATCAGCGCGAACTGGCCGGAAAACTGAACCTGACCGATGTCCGAACCATTCGCGCCGACCAGCGCCAAACCGAACTTGACGATCCGGATGGCACCTTGCATCAGTTCGATACCGACGCGTGCTGCGCTTTGCGCAAGGTCGCACCGCTTGAACGCGCGCTGCTGAGCTTTGACGGCTGGATCACCGGGCGAAAGCGGTTTCAGCTGGGCAACCGCGCGGCACTTGAGTTCTTCGAGAATGAGCAAGACAAGCGCATCAAGGTCAATCCACTTGCCCATTGGGGCCGCAATGACATCGAAGATTATATCGTCAACAACCGTCTACCGCGCCATCCTTTGGTGGCAAGTGGCTATCCGTCTATCGGCTGTCAGCCCTGCACAAGTGTGGTTGAAGAAGGTGAAGATCCCCGTGCAGGCCGTTGGCGTAGCACTGAAAAACAAGAATGTGGCATACATTTCGTGGATGGCAAAGCCATGCGCGGAACGCCAACTGAAGATATGGCCAAGGAGCAGTTAAGATGAGTGTGATAGTGCGCGACGATGGCTTTCACGCCGACGATTATCAAGGCAATAGCGCGGTAGAGATCGCATCCGACACAGCCCCCGCCGATTTGCCCGATGTGACCAGCGCAGGCTGCGTCACCATAGCCTTTCCCAGCTTTTCCGATGGGCGCGGCTTTACCCTGGCCCGCCACTTGCGCGACCGGGGTTTTACCGGACGCCTGCGCGCCAAGGGGCATGTCATCGCCGATCAATATGCAATGGCACGCCGCGCAGGTTTTGACGAAGTCGAAATCAGCGACGAATTGGCCAAGCGGCAGCCTGCCGCGCAGTGGCAGGCCCGCGCTGATTGGCAAGCGCATGATTACCAAAGCCGTATGCGCGGTTGAAATTTATTTGACTCACCGCCATGACACTGCAATACCGGGGCCAATGGCTCTGTATTTGTTTCTATGCAAACAAAATATTCGAGGTTCCAAGTGAACGATATCTCTACCGCCCCCAAGATAAAAACCCTGCCAGATGCGCAAACGGTCACATCCGTACAGCACTGGACAGACCGGTTGTTTTCAGTCCGCGTGACCCGCCCGCAATCGCTGCGCTTTCGCTCGGGCGAGTTTGTGATGATTGGCCTTATGGGCGACAATGGAAAACCCTTGCTGCGCGCCTATTCCATCGCCTCTCCCAATTGGGATGAGGAGTTGGAGTTCTATTCGATCAAGGTCCCGGATGGCCCGCTGACGTCGCGCCTGCAACATATCAAAGTCGGCGATGATATCATTTTGCGGCCCAAGCCGGTGGGTACGCTGGTGCATGATGCCCTATTGCCCGGTAAGCGCGTCTGGTTTTTGGCCACCGGCACCGGGATCGCGCCCTTTGCCAGCCTGATGCGGGACCCTGAGACCTATGAGAAATACGATCAGGTCATCATGATGCACACCTGCCGCGAGGCGGCGGAACTGGACTATGGCCGCGCTCTTGTCGAAGGGTTGCGCGATGATCCTTTGATCGGCGAAATGGTGGCGGGCAAGCTGCTTTACTACCCCACCACCACGCGCGAAGAAAGCTGCCATATGGGCCGGATTACCGATAACCTGACCTCGGGCAAGGTCTTTGCCGATCTCGACCTGCCGCCGATGAACCCTGCAACCGACCGCGCGATGGTTTGCGGGTCACTTGCATTCAACGTCGATGTCAAGGCGGTTCTGGAAGGCTATGGC
>JBATTI010000004.1:0-2801 GCA_049670445.1 Albidovulum sp.
GCCCCCGCCTCCTTCAAACAGACGAAATAGTCAGTCGCAACATCGGCGAAAAAAGGTACATTGTGCCCCAATGTGATCCCGACGATCTCCGCGCCGAACCACGCCTTCGCCGTCTCCATGTCATGGCGCAACTGGGCCACCGAAAACTCAAGGAAGCTCTCCCTGACAAATGCCATTGCGCCCATGTCATTCGCGTCCATCGCATTTCGGTAGGCGCGGTTCCATGTCCATTCATAGGCCCAACTTGTGACGTCGACGGGTGTTAAGCCCTTGAGTTCCAGGTGCGCATTTACCTTGCGCAGCTTGTCTTCTGTTTCGCCCCAGTGACACAGCGGATGACGAAACAACTTCATGGGCGCTTGCGACACCCAGCGGCTGAGCTTGTGCTCCGCGGTGTCGATGTCTGCTATGAAGTCTTCGGCTGACACGTCCGGGAGTTCGATATGTGAATGGGTATGGTTGGCGACATGATGGCCATCCGCCACCCAGTCATCGAGAATGACGGACATCTCCGGATGCTTGTCAAAAGGCCAGGAATTGGAAAAAGAGTAAACGCCCTCTATGCCGTTCTCTCGCAGGGCTAGGCGGATAGATTTCACTATCCCTTCGGCAGAATACCCTGCGGGTGGGTAGGATTGTGGCCAGAGCGGCAAATCATCCATAGTGAATGCGATCTTCAAATTGCGGCCTCCTGCGCGCAAGGATTATGAAGCCACGATCGCCCAGACACCTATCAATGTCTATGTCCGCTTCGTCCCGCATAGCCGACCAGCACGCTTTCGAGACAGCGCTGCGTTAGGTGATGGACGATGTTTCAGGTCAAACACGAAACGCGTTACAGCGCCTTGTGGCTGCCATCGCACAGGGGCTGGCCAGCCGTCCGCTTGCAGCCGCAAAAGAAGATTTTCTTGCTTTCAGGTGCTTCGAACTTTACCGGAGCGAAGTCGGTGCCCTTGTGGCTGCCATCGCAAAAGGGCTGTTTTTGGCTTTTGCCGCAAGCGCACCAGAAATAGGATTTCCCGGCCTCAACCTCGACCGCATAGGGGGTCTTTTGGGCGATATGGGGTGTGCCGGACATACTTTGTTCCTTCAATTGCGATAAGCAAGACTGCGCCCCCCTGCGGCCTGCTGTCAACAAGGTTATGAGGGCTGATTGCGCCTATGGTCTGCACGGCGCTGAAGACAGGCCAAGATGCCGGGTCAGACCATCCGCCCCCAAAGATCATACTCCCCAGCCTCATCTACCTCGACGATCACGATATCGCCGGGTTTGAGCGTCTCGAAACCCTCATCGATGAACAGGTTTCCATCGATTTCGGGCGCATCGGCTTTGGTGCGGCACGTCGCACCTTCTGCGTCAACGCTATCGACGATCACCTCGAGTCTTTGGCCTGTCTTGGCCTCAAGTTTCGCTTCGGAAATCGCCTGGGCTTTGGCCATGAACCGGTCCCAGCGGTCTTGTTTGACCGCAGCGTCAACATGATCGGACAGGGCGTTTGACCGCGCCCCTGCGACATCTTCATATTGAAAACACCCGATCCGGTCCAATTGGGCCTCGTCCATCCAGTCAAGCAGGGTCTGGAATTCGGCCTCTGTCTCGCCGGGGTAGCCCACGATAAACGTCGAACGAAGGGTGATTTCGGGGCAGATCGCGCGCCATGCGGCGATCTCATCCAGCGTTTTGGCGGCGGCGGCAGGGCGGGCCATGCGGCGCAAGACATCGGGGTGGGCATGCTGGAAGGGGATGTCGAGATAGGGCAAAATCAGCCCATCCGCCATCAGCGGAATCAGATCGCGGACATGCGGATAAGGATAGACGTAGTGCAACCGCACCCAAGCGCCAAGGCTGCCCAGATCGCGGGCAAGATCGGTGATATGGCTGCGGTGGCCGCGGTCACTGGCATGTTTGATATCAAGCCCATAGGCCGAGGTGTCCTGGCTGATCACCAAAAGCTCGCGCACCCCCGCCTCGACCAGCTTTTCTGCCTCGCGCAGCACCGCATGGGCCGGGCGCGATTGCAGCTTTCCGCGCATGTCGGGGATGATGCAGAACTTGCATTTGTGATTACAACCCTCTGAAATCTTGAGGTAACTGTAATGGCGCGGGGTCAGGGTGACGCCGGTTGCAGGCAGCAGGTCGATGAACGGATCGGGCTTTGGTGGCACGGCTTTATGTACGGCATCCAGCACCTGTTCATATTGATGCGGACCGGTGACAGCGAGCACGGATGGATGGGCGCCGGTGATATAATCCGGCTCTGCCCCAAGACAGCCGGTGACGATCACTCGGCCGTTTTCGGCCAAAGCCTCGCCGATCGCTTCAAGGCTTTCGGCCTTGGCGGAATCAAGGAAACCGCAGGTGTTCACGATCACTGCATCAGCACCTTGATAATCGGGGCTGATCGCATAGCCCTCGGCGCGCAGTCGGGTCAGTATGCGTTCGCTATCCACCAGCGCCTTGGGGCAGCCAAGCGAGACCATGCCAATGGTCGGCTGGCCATCACGGGGCCGCCCGTCAAAGACGGGACGCGGGGCAAGATCGGGGCGAAGCGAGGGTGGGTTGTGCGACATGGGGGCGATATAGCCGAGCTTTGCCCGGCGCGAAAGGGGCGGTGATGCGCAGCGCTTGGCATCCGACCCGCAGGCGTCGGGCACACAGAGCTTTGGCACAATGAACGTAAAGCTGTCAGGACTCGGCCTCAAATTTGCTTGATAGCTGCAATATTTATACGATTGTATAATTCTTGCCTTGGTTCTCCAGACGACAAGAAACCGGACAGACCAACATCTCAAACCTCAAA
>JBATTI010000005.1:0-3326 GCA_049670445.1 Albidovulum sp.
CATCACCGGCATGTTGTTGGTTTCAAGCATGTAAAGACCGGGCGTGAAGACATCGGCGATCTGGCCTTCATGCACGAACACCGCCGCTTGCCCCTCGCGTACGGTCAGCTTGGCACCGTATTTGATCGCATGGCCTTGCCGTTCAAACCGCCAGACCATTGTGTCGCGCGTGTCATCCGTCCAGTGAATGACGTCGATGAACTCGCCGGTCAGAAAATCCAGGATACCCATGTCACACTCCTTAAAGGTCAGCTGTCGCCGGGGAAAAGCTCGGCGGCGATGGTTTCAACGATAGGGCGGGCCTCGGCCAATGTCATGCCCGGCCTCAGCCGCTTGTCGTACAAGATCCGCAACATCATCTCATCCTGAGTGGTGAGGGCGGCGAATTCCTCGCTGTCATTGAAGATCGACGGGCGCGCCTTGGGGCTGTCATTCATCAGGCCCAGACCTTGGGCGATTTCCTCATGAAAGCAGTTAAGCCGCATCCGTTCGGGCAATTCACCCCGGATAATGGCGACCGCGCGGTCGTAATGCGCGCTGCGCCCGGTGAAATAGCTGAACACCGTGCAATAGGTATCGGGGTTCATCGCAACAGCCGATTGCAAGGCCGCGGCCGAGGTGCCGGGGGCGGCGGCCAGGATCCGGCCCCTGGCCGCGCCGCGCTCGGTGGGGTTAAGAACCATCACCACGAAATTGCCATTGCCGGGGACCAGCCGCATGGAAAGCCCGGTGATCCGTGACAGGCGCGCCAGATAGCGGGTGACCAAAGCCCGATCAGCGCTGCGCTGCGCCAAAGGTATCATCGGGTCGAACTCCAGCGCCAGCCTGACGGGCTTTTGCCAGCGGTGCAGACGTTCTTCACGCCCGCCCGCCACAAGCTTGCCGTCGCTTTCGCGGAATTCATCGAAGAAGGTGATGCGCAAGAAGTTTTCGCTTAACTGACGCGGGCCAAAGGGTGTGTCCTTGCCGCCCCCGTCCAGGCGCAAAAGCCCTTGCGAGAGGGTGTTCGCCTCGATCCGCCGATAATAAGCCGCCGCTTCCAGCGTTGCACGGTCGGGGGGCGTGACCGCGGCTTCGGACGGGGTCGTATCCTGGGGTGCTGCGGGCTTTGCGGTGTTGGCAGGCATAAGATCGGTCGTGCAGGCACCAAGGGCAGCGGCAAGGCCAATGGCGCCAAGCATGGGGCGGAACATCGTTGAAAAAGATATGCGCATGACGACCCTTCTTATGGCCGGAGTTTGGCACGACCTTGCGTCTTGGCCAAGGGCGTTGCGGGGGGAATTTCGCGCCCGATTCATCAGGCCGGGCGCTTGTTGTGGCGGCTGGCTTATTTGGTGCCGGGCTTGCGCGGCGGTCGCGATGCTGGGCCGTCACGGCCCTTGGCCGGGCCCGATGGGCGCGGCTTGCCACCAAAGCCCCCACCACCAAAGCCCCCGCCGCTACGATCTCCGCCGCTACGACCGCCGCCGCTACGATCTCCGCCACCATTGCCGCCCCCGCCGGGCCGTGGGCCGCGCGGTTTGCCTTCACCGCCGCCAGCCCCGTCACGCGCTGGCCGCGATTTGCGATCGTAATTGGCGCGCCCGGCGCCGGGTTCGCCCGCGCGCGGGTCACTGCGGCCCTCGGGGCGGGGTTTGCGGGGAAAGCCCGCACCCTCAGCCCCGGCCGCGCGGGGCTTGCGTTCGCCGCCGTCGCCTTGCGGACGCGGCGCGCGCGGCCCCCGGTCGTAGGCTTTAGCGCCAGAGTCTTTGAGGCCGGGGCCTTTGCGGTCAGAGTCTTTGCGATCGGGGCCTTTACCATCAGGGCGCGCATTGCGTGGCTTATGGTCCATGCCAGGGCCGGTCTTGCGTTTGGGTGCGGCCGTGCCGCCGGGTTCCTTCTCGCCGGTTTCGCCAAGCTGTTCGCGCAAGACGCGCTGCTTGACCTCGACCACATCGCCGGGCTTCATCGTGTTGAGCCGGAAGGGACCGTAGCTTACCCGGATCAGCCGGTTCACGATCATCCCCACTTCGGTCATTGCGCGGCGGATCTCGCGGTTCTTGCCTTCGCGCAGGCCCACCGTCAGCCAGGCATTCGCGCCTTGCTGGCGATCAAGGCTGACCTCCATCGGCAGGAAGTCTTCACCCTCGATGCTGACGCCGCGCCGCAAAGGATCGAATGTAGCGTCATTGGGGCGCCCGTTCACCCGCACCCGGTATTTGCGCAGCCAGCCGGTTGACGGCAGCTCCAGCCTGCGCTTGAGCCCGCCGTCATTGGTCAACAGCAACAGCCCTTCCGAGTTGATATCAAGCCGCCCCACCGAATTGACCCGTGGCATATCCTTGGGCAAGGTGTCGAACACTGTCTGGCGCCCCTTTTCATCCTTGTTGGATGAGACAAGGCCCAAAGGTTTATAATAAAGCCAAAGCCGGGCGGGTTGCGGCGCGTCGATGGGTTTGCCGTCAACAGTGACCCGGTCAGAGGGCAAGACATCAAGCGCGGGCGATTGGATGGCTTTGCCATTCACCGCAACCCGGCCCTCGATGATCATACGTTCCGCGTCTCGGCGCGAGGCGACACCGGCGCGCGCCATTACCTTGGCGATACGGTCGCCGGATGTTTTTTCTTCGGTCATGACACCTTCTAACGCTTTGGGGGTCGGCTGCAAAGCGCTCCTCTACAGGGGATTGGCGCGCACGGGAAGGACTTGCGTGATCGCGCGCGCCACGGCATCAGGGGGAATGAGTTTTGCAAGCCACATGGATCACGCCCTGAGCGAGGCGCGCGCCGCCGCTGATCGCGGCGAAGTGCCGGTGGGCGCCGTGGTTGTCGGCCCCGGCGGGCAGGTGGTGGCCGCCGCCGGTAACCGCACGCGCGAGCTGTGCGATCCGACCGCCCATGCCGAAGTGCTGGCGATCCGTGCGGCATGTCGGGTCTTGGGGTCCGAGCGGCTTGAAGGCCATGATCTTTACGTGACACTGGAACCTTGCCCGATGTGCGCCGCCGCCATTTCTTTCGCCCGTATCCGCAGGCTTTACTATGGTGCCGATGATCCCAAATCGGGCGGCGTCAGCGTCGGCGCGCGCATCTTTGCCCAAAGCCAGTGCCATCATGCGCCCGAGGTCTATGATGGCATCGGTGCCCCACAGGCCGAAGCCCTTTTGAAGCAGTTCTTCGCGGCCAAGCGATCTTGAATTCACGAGGGCAGGGCGGCCCTTCCCGGCGATGGGAGGGTTTGGTGAAGCCATCATCGATATATCAAACCTGCCTGCCATTCGCGCATTTCGCCCCGCTTAGGGGGCAAAGGCCGCGTCGTCGGTCAAAAGCCCCCGGGGTAGGCCCAAACC
>JBATTI010000006.1:0-2053 GCA_049670445.1 Albidovulum sp.
TGGCATCTGGCCCGCCTCTGCAAGGCTGAGTTTGCCATCCCCGTCCTTATCTTGCGCTTCAATGCGCCGGTTTGCCATCTCCTCAAGGCGCTCGCTCATCCGCGCTGTCATGAAGGCTTGCATTTCCGCGTTGTCGATAAAACCGTCGCTGTTGGTGTCCATCGCGGCCACATGGCCTTGGTGAAAGGCTTGCATTTCCTCGGGCGTCACCTTGCCATCGCTGTTGGTGTCGACGGCCTCAAAGTCAAAGCCGATCCCCATGCCACGGGCCTCGGCCATCACGGCAAGCGAAAGGCCAGTGATCAGGGCGGCGGGGAAAACGGCAAGGCTCAGGTATTTGGTCATCTTCAGTCTCCTGTAAATTTTCCGGGCCATCAACCGGCCCTTATCTTGTCAAACGAAGCATCCTGAACTTTCCGTCGCGCCGGGGCGGAAAAATATTTCATCGAAGGATCCGGTCGCATTCGCCGCAGCTACGGCCATTTCCCTTTCGGCATTTCCCTGATAATTTCGTCCGCAGAAGCGAGGTAAGTGATGCCCAATCAAACTGACTTTTCCGATGGTGAACGCCCCCTGCGCCCGGCCATACTGCGCGGATTCAAGCAACGCTGCCCGGCTTGCGGAGAAGGTCGAATGCTGGAAGGGTACCTCAAAGTGCGCGCCAGTTGCCCGCATTGCGGAGAGGACCTGCACCATCACCGCGCCGATGACGGGCCTGCCTATCTCACGATCATGATTGTCGGTCACCTCATGGCGCCCTTGTTGCTTTGGGCCTTTGTCAAATACCGGCCCGAACCGATTGTCCTGATCGCATTTTTCGCTACCGGCTGCGTGGCCCTGTCGCTTTTGCTTTTGCCGCGCCTCAAAGGGGCGCTGGTATCATTGCAATGGGCCAAAAGGATGCATGGTTTCGGGGCAAGTGATGGCAACTGAGCCTGCGCCTGAACCACGCGCGGCAGCCACGGTGCTGTTGGTGCGACGGCGGGGTAAAGATGCCTCGGTGCTGATGGGTATGCGGGGGGCCGCAGCGGCCTTCATGCCGTCGAAATATGTGTTTCCCGGCGGCGGGCTTGATGCCGAAGACAGCACCACCGATCTTGCGGCGGGCCTTGGCGAAACCTGCCTGACCCGGCTGGATCAAAATGCTCCCTCCGGCCTTGGCCACGCACTTGCCGCCGCCGCCTTACGCGAAACCTGGGAAGAAACCGGGCTGATCTTGGGTGAAAAATCGCCCTGGGCCCGACCGGCCAATTGGGATGGCTTCGCGTCCGAAAGCTTTTATCCGTCTGCCGCCGGCTTGCGGTTCTTTTTCCGCGCCATCACCCCGCCCGGCCGGCCACGCCGTTTTGATGCGCGCTTCTTTTTGGCGGATGCCGCAACGCTTGCGGTGGACCCTGATGATTTCTCCCGCGCCTCGGATGAGCTTTCGCATCTTCACTGGGTGCCGATTGGCGAAGCGCGGCAGTTGAACCTGCCTTTCATCACCGAAGTGGTTCTGGCCGAACTTGGCGCTATGTTGCACGACCTGCCCGATGACGCCCCGCTGCCCGCCCCGCAAAGCGTTCCGTTTTTCGACAACTCCGGCCCGATCCCTACTTTCCGCCGTCTGATCTGACCGGCACTTCCAGCCAAAGCGGATGCGGCACGGGGTCTTTCGCCTTGAAGAAATACCGTTTGAATACATCGGCATAAGAGGCGAATTGATAGCCTTCGTTGCGGCGCAAATACTCTTCGCGGTGGGTGCGGTAAAGGGCGGGCAATCGGTACCACGCGACTTTGGGTTTGCAGTGATGCACCGCATGAAGATTGTTGTTCAAGAACAAGAAGGGCAACACCCATCCGCCATCGATGATAACAGTGCGCCCTCGCGCAAGATCATGGGCGCTGTGTTCCAAGAAGGTGCGGATCTTCAGAATTGAAAGCCCGGCATAGGCCGCAAGCAGATAGGCCCAAAACGGCATATCTGCCCGGCCAAGCCATGCGCCCACCAGCAAAAGCCCCGCCAGATGCAGAAGCCAATCGCGCACAACCACCCGGTCGCCCGCAACAATCG
>JBATTI010000007.1:0-2023 GCA_049670445.1 Albidovulum sp.
CCGATGTAATCGGCCTGATCTTTGCGCATCTCGGTAAGCTTCACACCAATGCGGTTAAGATGCAGGCGGGCGACTTTTTCGTCCAGATGTTTGGGCAGAATGTATACGCCAGGCTTATACTCATCACCTTTGGTCCAAAGTTCGATCTGCGCCAGAACCTGGTTAGTGAAACTTGCCGACATAACGAAAGACGGGTGGCCCGTCGCATTGCCAAGGTTCAGCAAACGGCCCTCTGACAACAAGATAATCTTATTGCCCGACGGCATTTCGATCATATCCACCTGTTCTTTGATGTTGGTCCATTTGTGATTCTTGAGTGCGGCCACCTGAATTTCATTGTCGAAATGGCCGATATTGCCAACGATCGCCATGTTCTTCATCTCGCGCATATGCTCGATACGAATCACATCTTTGTTGCCGGTGGTGGTGATGAAGATATCGGCACGTGCCAATTCATCTTCCAAAATCACAACCTCAAACCCGTCCATTGCCGCCTGAAGTGCGCAAATCGGGTCAACTTCCGTGACCTTCACCCGCGCGCCCGCACCCTGAAGCGAGGCCGCAGAGCCTTTGCCAACATCGCCGTAGCCGCACACAACGGCGACCTTACCGGCCATCATCGTATCGGTGGCGCGACGGATGCCATCAACCAGCGATTCCTTGCAGCCATATTTGTTGTCGAACTTCGACTTGGTGACAGAATCGTTTACATTGATGGCCGGGAAAGGCAGTTGGCCCTTCTTGTGCAGGTCATAAAGGCGATGAACGCCGGTTGTGGTTTCTTCCGACACGCCTTGGATCGCATCCCGAACCTTGGTGAACCAGCCGGGGCTTGCGGCCATCCGCTTTTTGATCTGGGCAAAGATTGCCTCCTCTTCTTCCGAGGTCGGCACTTCGATCAGACCGGTTTCGCCAGCCTCAACCCGTGCACCCAAAAGAACATAAAGCGTGGCGTCACCGCCATCGTCCAAGATCATATTGGCGCCTTCAGGGAACAAGAAGGAGCGGTCGAGATAGTCCCTATGCTCGACCAGTGTCTGGCCCTTATCCGCAAAAACCGGCGTGCCGCCTGCGGCAATTGCCGCGGCCGCGTGGTCTTGGGTTGAGAAAATGTTGCATGACGCCCAGCGCACATCTGCACCCAATGCGGTCAGCGTTTCAATCAAAACAGCTGTTTGAATGGTCATATGCAGCGAACCTACGATTCGCGCGCCTTTCAGTGGCTGAGTCGAGCCGAACTCTTCGCGCAGCGCCATCAGGCCCGGCATCTCGGTTTCGGCAACGTCAAGCTCTTTGCGGCCATAAGCGGCCAGGGCAATATCTTTGACAATGTAGTCTTGCGGCATAAGCCTAACTCCTGCAAATTTGGTTGGCGGTCAGATAACAACAAAAGCGTGACACTGCAATCGGGCGCTGAATTCTGCGCTAAGTGGACGTCAATCGCGGCGAACGGCCTTACCTCGTACCAAAACCTGCAACAATACGGGCATATGATCGAGCCCCCGCCCGACGAGGAGACCGATCAAGAACACAACCACCGGTGAGCCGACATAAAAAACCAGATAGCTAAGCTGATGTTCATCACCGACGAAAGCCGTCCAGAACGCCCAAAAGAACCCGATGACCGGCACATGCGCCAAGAACGCCAGAAAGCTGTTCCGACCCAGCCGCGCCAGTCTGTCAGCGCTCGCCACCCTGACCGCCGACGCCGTAAGAGACAGAACCAAAAACCCCACACCGAAGCGTCGGACAATATCAGGAAAGTCCCCCAAAATGGCCACTCGCCCGGTGCCGGTGTTTGGTAACAAGAAACCAACCCCAACCAGCAAAAACCCCAGTGGAAGTGCGGCTTCGGGCCGGGACAGCCGCGAAATTGATATGCCCCGATGGGCCGCCAATGCCCCAAGCATCATGAACAGCAAAACGTTCGGCCTAAACAATATCGGCGCGCCGAGCCCGGTTGCGGCCAAAGCGCCACAGACCGCAATCACCGGCACCGGATAGGCTTGCAGGAGGCGCGACG
>JBATTI010000008.1:0-8907 GCA_049670445.1 Albidovulum sp.
CTGCAATACGCCGCAGAACCGCATCATCCAGAACCGCACCGGCGAAACCGTCGGGGTATTCCTCATCGATGAAGGCTGTGGTGATATTGCCCGAGGCAAAGCGCGGATGGTCCATCACAGCCGAGCAGAACGGCAGGTTATGACCGATGCCTTCCACCTCAAAACTGTCCAGGGCCACGCGCATATTCTCGATCGCCGATGCGCGGTCCGGCCCCCAGGTGCACAGCTTGGCGATCATCGGGTCGTAATACATGCTGATCTCGCCGCCCTCAAAAACCCCGGTATCATTGCGCACGACACAGGTATCCGTTGCCTCTTCCACCGGCGGCCGGTAGCGCGTCAGCCGCCCGATAGAGGGCAGGAACCCCCGGTAAGGGTCTTCGGCGTAAAGGCGGCTTTCCATCGCCCAGCCGTTGATTTTCAGATCCTTTTGCGCGAAGGGCAGCTTTTCGCCAGCCGCCACCCGGATCATCTGTTCGACCAGATCGACGCCGGTGATCAGCTCGGTCACCGGATGTTCGACCTGAAGGCGCGTGTTCATCTCTAGAAAGTAGAAATTCTTGTCGCCGTCGACGATGAATTCCACCGTTCCCGCACTGGTGTAGCCAACCGCTTGCGCCAGCGCACAGGCCTGCTCCCCCATCGCGCGGCGCGTTGCTTCATCGAGGAATGGCGATGGGGCCTCTTCGATGACCTTTTGGTTGCGCCGCTGGATCGAACATTCGCGCTCATGCAGATAAACGCAATTGCCATGCTTGTCGGCCAGCACCTGAATTTCGATATGGCGCGGTTGGGTTACGAATTTCTCGATGAAGATGCGGTCATCGCCAAAGCTGTTGGCCGCCTCGTTCTTGGAGGATTGAAAGCCCTCGCGCGCCTCATCGTCATTCCAGGCAATCCGCATGCCCTTGCCGCCGCCGCCAGCCGAAGCCTTGATCATCACCGGATAGCCGATCTGGCCGCTGATTTTCACCGCTTCATCGGCATCCCCGATCAGCCCCATATACCCCGGAACCGTCGATACCTTGGCCTCTTGCGCCAGCTTCTTCGAGGTGATCTTGTCGCCCATCGCTTCAATCGCGGGGCTTGGGGGGCCGATAAAGACCACCCCTTCCTTCTCCAGAGCTTCCGCGAACTTCATGTTTTCGCTTAAAAATCCATATCCCGGATGTACCGCCTCGGCGCCGGTCTGGCGGATCGCATCCATGATCTTGTCGATCACGATATAAGACTGGTTCGCAGGCGGCGGGCCAATATGCACGGCCTCATCGGCCATCTTCACATGCAGCGCATTGCGGTCGGCATCGGAATAGACAGCCACCGTCTTGATACCCATCTTGCGGGCAGTTTTGATAACCCGGCAGGCAATTTCGCCCCGGTTTGCAATCAGGATCTTTTTGAACATTTCGGTCCCTTTCCCAAGGCCTTCCCGGCATCAATCCCGGTTGCCGCAATAAAAAAACCACCGGGGCCGAAGGCTCCGGTGGTGTCATCACAGGTTTGAATGGGCCGCGTTACGGCCCGGTTTTGGTCAGTTACACACGCCGAGGTCGTCACAAAAGACGCCGCCTGCGCCGCCAATGACGGCACCGGTAAGCGCATTGCCCCCAAGCGCATCGGCGACAAGCGCGCCACCGGCGGCACCGGCCACCCCACGTTCGGCATCATTGTCAAGACAACCGGCAAGGGATGCGATGCAAAGCAGCGCTGCGACATATTTGATTTTGGACATTCGACTCGGCCTCCAGAAGGGTTTGTTATGCCGGTCAATTTACCGCTTTTATGCGCGGCCCGAAAGCGCAAACAGCGCCCCAGGCGCCGGTCGGCATCAGACCGCCTAGTCCCAAAGGAAATGGGTGGCCTGACCGAAAAATGATCAGACCACCCATTAGGGGAAGGGTAACGTTTTTGACAAACACGGGCCCCGAGGGTGCATATATTCGGGAACCCAACCCTAGATTGCGCCAAGCCCGCAGCCCGCGCAATGGTGAATTCTGCCATGGGCCGGACCTCGGCGGCATCTTGCCAGAACCCGCTGTTGTTGCGCAAGTTCATGCCAATTCCTCGCCCTCAAACGCCTCGGGGAAGGATACGCGCGCCAAAGTTACGTTGATTTTGAGAAGCGCCTCATAGCTTGCCGGATCAAAAGGCTCTTCGGCCGGTATAACCTCGCGCCCGAAAAGCCACGACAAACGGCCCGCATCAAGATTGCCACGTTCAAACGGCTCTTCGCCAAAATTATCCCAAAGCGCCTTCATGAAGCCAAGATCGGCCTGGTTATCGGCATAAGCCCGGTCGCGGTAGCGTTCACGGACCACCAGGGAAGATATCCCCCTGGCGTTGCCGCGACGAATGGTGAATTGAAAATCCGTACCGGGCAGACGCCCCGGAAAGCCGCGATGTTTCAGCATGGCGTCACCGCCGAACCGGTCGGTGCGCATGCAACATTCACTGGGTTCCGCGAAATGGGCCCCCGCGAAACGGGGTTTCGCGAAACTGGGCCCCGCGAAAGGGCCCAGCGCGTCATCAGTCGGGCGGCAGAGGCGCCGCCTTGATGATCAGTTATACTTACCTTCGAAAACCGGCTCGGCGCTGACCGGCTGCTCAACTGGGGCGACTTCTTTTTTGCTGCACGCGCCAAGCACGGCCACAACCATCGCGACGACGAAAAGTGATTTTGACATAGTAATCTCCTGCTCTTGCTTTCGGCGGCCTTATTCGGCCTATCAGCCGCCGCCCTGGATGTTTGATATTTGCAAGCAGGGTTCCCCCTGCCCGCCGCCATATTAGCGCGGCGCCCGATAACAGCCCACCGCTTTGTGGTGTGGTCAGGCCCGGACGGCGGTTTTGCGCCGTCGTGGCAAGGTTCGAAATCCGCAAGATCAGCCGATAGAGACATCTTCAAAACCCATTCCAAATACAGGCATCGCCACCGGGGCTGAATGCCTCAAAATACTGTGTGGCCTCGGGGTCGGTCTGGCCAAATTCAACCGGCCGGTCCGACAGGCTGATCACGATCTGCTGCACCTCGGGCAAAGCGGATGACACCCGCGGCAAGGCGAAGCTATCGCAGATCTGCGCCATATCCTCCAACGCCTGTTCCGCCGTCACAAGGCCACCCTCTCGGGCGATTTGCGGCGCCAAAAACCGGAACCGATAGGTCAGCCCCTCGGGCCCCTGCGCATCACGCACCACTTCCACAAATGTAATCGGCTGGCCGGATGGCACGACAATATCCGCGTCAGCGCCAAGGGCTGCGCCCGCGCCGAAAATACCTGCAAAAGCTGCCATCCGGGCCAACATCACAATGCCTTACAAGGGGATATTATCGTGCTTTTTCCACGGGTTGGTCACGCTTTTCGACCGAAGCGAGGCAAAAGCACGCGCGACCCGACGCCGGGTTGAATGCGGCATGATCACCTCATCAACGAAGCCCTTTTCAGCCGCCACGAAGGGATTGGCAAAGCGGTCCTCATAATCTTTGGTGCGCGCGGCGATCATGTCTTTGTCGGCAAGTTCCGAACGGTAGAGGATCTCGGTCGCGCCCTTGGCCCCCATCACCGCGATCTCGGCCGTGGGCCAGGCATAGTTGAAATCGCCGCGCAGATGTTTCGAGGCCATAACGTCATAGGCGCCGCCGTAAGCCTTGCGGGTGATGACGGTCACTTTGGGCACCGTCGCCTCGCCATATGCAAACAAAAGCTTGGCGCCATGTTTGATGACGCCGCCGTATTCTTGCGCCGTACCCGGCAAAAAGCCCGGCACATCCACCAGCGTCAGGATCGGAATTTCAAACGCATCACAAAACCGCACGAACCGCGCCGCCTTGCGAGAGCTGTCGATATCCAGACAGCCCGCCAGCACCATCGGCTGATTGGCCACCACACCGACGCTTTGCCCTTCAAGCCGGATGAAACCGGTGATGATATTTGCGGCAAAATCCTTCTGGATCTCGAAGAAATCGCCTTCATCCGCGACTTTCGTGATCAGCTCTTTCATATCATAGGGCTGGTTCGGATTGTCCGGGATCAGCGTATCAAGGCTTTTCTCGACCCGCGCCACATCATCGAAGAAGGGCCGTGTCGGTGCCTTTTCGCGGTTGTTGAGCGGCAGGAAGTCGATCAGGCGGCGGGTTTCGGCCAAGGCCTCCACATCGTTTTCAAAGGCCCCGTCGGCGACCGAGGATTTCTTGGTATGGGTCGCGGCCCCGCCAAGCTCTTCCGCTGTCACCACCTCATTGGTCACGGTCTTGACCACATCGGGGCCGGTGACGAACATGTAAGAGGTGTCTTTGACCATGAAGATGAAATCGGTCATCGCCGGGCTGTAAACCGCGCCCCCGGCACAAGGCCCCATGATCAGGCTGATTTGCGGCACCACACCGCTGGCCATGATATTGCGTTGAAAGACCTCCGCATAGCCCGCCAAGGATGCCACGCCCTCCTGGATGCGCGCGCCGCCGGAATCGTTGATCCCGATCACCGGCGCACCATTGCGCATCGCCATATCCATGATCTTGCAGATCTTTTGCGCATGGGTTTCGGACAGAGAGCCGCCAAAGACGGTGAAGTCCTGGCTAAAGACATAGACCATACGGCCATTCACCGTGCCCCAACCGGTGACAACACCATCGCCCGCCGGGCGGTCTTCCTGCATCCCGAAATCGGTGCAGCGATGCGCCACGAAAGTATCGAATTCTTCGAAAGAATCTTCATCAAGCAGCAATTCAACCCTTTCGCGGGCCGTCAGCTTGCCACGGGCGTGTTGCGCATCAATCCGGCGCTGGCCACCACCAAGGCGGGCATTGGCGCGGCGATCTTCCAGTTCGGTCAGAATGTCTTTCATGGCTTCCTCTCTCGCGGATGGCGCACCATAGACACAGGCATCCGGCTGGCAAAGCAGATTTCGGAAAATTTGCAAATATTTGACACACACATGTCTGCAAATTGCAAATTCTCGTATCGGGTGCATTTCTTCGTGGTTGCGCGCCCGCACCATTCATTATCATAGACAATCCGCCCGGCAGGTCATAGCACTGCTTGTATGACCTCCGCAGCAAATGTCCGCTTCCTGGACCGGACCACCCCTCCTCATGTCATGACCCTGGTTATACTGGCGGGTGTTTCGGCTTTGGCGATGAATATCTTCTTGCCGTCGCTGCCCGGCATGGCGCGCCATTTTGGAGTGGATTACAGCGTTATGCAGCTTGCCGTTCCGCTTTATCTGGCGGGCTCGGCGGTCTTGCAATTGCTGATCTCTCCGATATCAGACCGTTACGGGCGGCGGGTGGTCATACTTGCGGCCCTGATCGCCTTCGTTCTGGCAACCGTCGGCGCAATGCTTGCCCCAACCGCGATCTGGTTTCTTGGCTTTCGCATAGCGCAAGCCGTGGTTGCCACCGGCATGGCGCTTAGCCGCGCGGTCATCCGCGATATGGTCCCCGCGAATGAGGCCGCCTCCATGATCGGCTATGTCACCATGGGCATGTCCATCGTGCCGATGGTCGGGCCCGCCCTTGGCGGCGCCTTGGATGAGGTTTTTGGCTGGCACGCCAGCTTCATCCTTTTGATCGTTGCTGGGCTTGCGACCACCGCGCTGGTTTGGGCCGATCTGGGCGAAACCGCCCAAAAATCAGGCCGCAGCCTTGGCCAGCAGATGCGCGAATACCCCGAGCTTTTGACCTCGCCGCGCTTTTGGGGCTATTGCCTTGCGGCAACCTTCGCCTCGGGATCATTCTTCGCCTATCTCGGCGGCGCGCCGTTTTTGGGCGAAGAGGTCTTCCACCTCAGCCCTGCCGTGGTCGGCTATTATTTCGCAGCACCGGCACTGGGTTACGGGGTCGGAAATTTTATCGCCGGGCGCTATTCGGCCCGCATTGGGATTGACCGGATGATCCTTGCAGGCACCATCATCGCCACGCTGTTTTTGGTGCTGGGCGCCCTTGCTGCCCGCATGTTGCCAGTGCATCCGATGCTGTTTTTTCCCTTTGCCGGGCTGATGGCGCTTGGCAATGGGCTGACCTTGCCCAATGCCAATGCCGGCATGTTGTCGGTGCGCCCGCATCTGGCAGGTTCCGCATCGGGCCTTGGCGGCGCGATGCTGATCGGCGGTGGTGCGGCGGTGGCGGCGGCCACCGGGCTGGTCCTGACCGCGCAAAACGGCCGTTATGCCTTGCTGGAGATCATGTCGCTTTGGTCATTTCTGTCGGTCGCGGCCATCATCATGGTCATTCGCCGCAGTCGCCGCTTGAAGGGTTGAATACTTGGCGACCGGCTTTGCAAAGGCTATAACAACATTAGCAAACCCCTGACGAGGCGACCATGGCCACCCAAAAACTCTATGCTGGCGTCAAATTGCGCGAAACCCGGTCGCGTGTCGGGTTGACGCAAAAGGCCTTTGCGGAAAAGCTTGGCATATCCTTGCCCTACCTCAATCAGATGGAAAACAATCACCGCCCGATGTCGGCCTCGGTGGTGCTTGCGCTTGCGCGCGATTTTGGCATGGATATCACCGAACTGGCCACCGGCGATGCCGAACGCATCGTGTCAGATATGCGCGAGGCTTTGGCCGATCCGGTCTTTGCCGATACCACGCCCCCTTTGGCCGATCTCAGGCTTGCCGCCTCAAACGCCCCCGCCTTTGCCCGCGCATTCCTGGAGCTGCACCGCGCCTACCGGCAGAGCCATGAACGCCTCGCCTCATTGGACGAAGCGCTTGGCCGCGACGAATCCCCGCGCTCTTCACCGTGGGAAGAGGTTCGGGATTTCTTTCACTATTGCGACAATTACCTGGATGCGGTGGACCGCGCCGCGGAACGCTTTTCTGCGCCTGATAACAAGGTGGTTGACCCTGTGCCAAAGGCGATATCCTTGCTGCGCGACAAGGGTATAAAATTGTCATATTCTGACAATTCCGCCATCCGCAGCCGTGACGGGCAAGAGGTTGCCATCTCCAGCCGCACCGCCCGGCCAACCCAAAGATTTCAGATATTGCTGCAACTGGCCCTCACCACCCAAAATCCGCTTTTGGAGGCCACGCTGGACCTTGCGCGCTTTCAATCCGACACCGCGCGCGCCATCGCCAAGATCGGGCTGGCGAATTATTTCGCCGGTGCCGCCTTGATGCCCTACCGCGCGTTTTTGGCGGCGGCCGAGGAAACCCGCCACGATCTGGAACGCCTTGCCGACCGCTTTGGTGCGTCGATTGAACAGGTCGCCCACCGGCTTTCCACCATGCAGCGCCCCGGCGCCAAGGGCATTCCGTTCTTTTTCGTGCGCGTCGATCAAGCCGGCACCATCACCAAACGCCATTCCGCCACGCGCCTGCAATTCGCCCGTTTTGGCGGTGCGTGCCCCTTGTGGAACGTCTACCGCGCCTTCGAAACGCCGGGCCGTTTTCTGCGCCAGCTTGCCGAAACCCCCGACGGGGTGCGCTATCTTTGTCTGGCGCGCGATGTGTCGAAATCGGGCGGCTCGTTCAATGCCCCAGTGCGCCGTTTCGCCATCGCCCTTGGCTGCGAGGTCAGCCACGCCAAGGCGATGGTTTACGCCGATGATCTGGATCTGACCAATGCGCGCGCCTATGAACCCATCGGCATTTCTTGCCGGATCTGCGAGCGGCCCAATTGCCATCAGCGTTCGGTGCCGCCGCTGGAAGGCAAGCTGCATGTTGATCCGGACCGGCGCGGCATTTTGCCTTATGAAATCGCTTAGCCGCCCCCCTCAAGGCTTCGCAACGGCGCAAACAGCAATCAAAACGCCGGGCCCAGTCCTTGCGTATCGCCGCCGAACAAGGG
The DNA here is from genome assembly GCA_049670445.1 of Albidovulum sp. Classification (GTDB taxonomy): domain Bacteria; phylum Pseudomonadota; class Alphaproteobacteria; order Rhodobacterales; family Rhodobacteraceae; genus TMP-24. The sequence continues at coordinate 7,796 of JBATTI010000008.1, forward strand.
AGTGTGACCGCCGATTCTTCCCTTCAGGCGCTTGGTCAGCCCCCCGGATGTCACGATGATCTTTCTTGAGAACGGCCCCGACAGCCAGCCTGCGGTTTTTTCCAACCCGTCGCAGATCATCCGCGCCGATGCCCCGTCAGAGGTTGACGCGGCCCTTTATGCCCTTGACCGCGCCCGCGCGGACGGCAAATGGATCGCCGGTTTCGCCAGCTACGAACTGGGCTATGCGTTGGAGCCGCGTCTTGAAACCCTGATGCCGGACGATCGTGACGTGCCGCTGTTGCAATTTGGCGTTTATGACGCCCCGGCGCGCGCCGATGCCTTCCTGGCGCAATCTCTGGCGCAGGCGCAAAGTGCCAGCCTCACCCCCGCGACCCCCGGCTGGACGGCGGATCAGCACCGCGCGGCCATGATCCGCATTTTGGACTACATCGCGGCGGGTGACATTTATCAGGCCAATCTGACCATGCCGATGACGGCCAGGGCCTCTGGCACCGCGCCGGGGCTTTACGCCGCTTTGCGCGCCCGCCAGCCGGTTTCGCATGGCGCCTTTATCGACTTTCCCGACACCCCAACCATCTTGTCACGGTCGCCCGAACTGTTCTTCGCCACCGATGCCGCAGGCCGGATAGAGACCCGCCCGATGAAGGGCACAGCGCCGCGCGCCTCAAACCCCGCCCATGATGCAGCCCTGCGGTTAGAGCTTCAGGAAAGCATCAAGAACCGCGCGGAAAACCTTATGATCGTTGATCTTTTGCGAAACGACATATCGCGCATCTGCCGCCCCGGATCGGTCAAGGTTCCGCAACTTTACGCCATCGAAAGCTATGTCACCGTGCATCAGATGGTCAGCCATGTCACCGGCCAGCTTTTGCCGGGCACCGAACCTTCCGCGATCGTGCGCGCGCTTTTTCCCTGCGGCTCTATCACCGGGGCCCCAAAAATCCGCGCGATGGAGATTATTCGCGCGCTTGAACACCGAGCCCGCGGCATCTATTGCGGCGCGATTGGCTGGATGCGCCCGGCTGGCGCGTCAAGCTTCAACGTGGCGATACGCACCATCAACTTGAAGGGTGATCAGGCCCGCTTTGGCGTGGGCGGCGGCATTGTCA
>JBATTI010000009.1:0-9575 GCA_049670445.1 Albidovulum sp.
CCGAAGCTGACCGAACATGCCACCGACATTTCCGGGGCGCGCGGGGGGGTGCGCGCCAGAGTTTCGGATCGTTCAAAGCCGCCGGGGAAATGCGGCCCAAGGCGCCCCGCTGCCAAAGAAGTGCCGCCCGCGCGCGAGTATTGGCGAAAGCCGTCCGCCCTAAGAAAAGCGAAAAGTTTTTGCGTTATATCAAGGCCTGCGGGCTTGCACGGTGCCTCAATACTTCCCAAGTAAAAGGCAAGGCCCGAAGGGGTGTGCCGCAAAGCGGGCGCCCTTGGCCGGGTGCTTTGATAAAGGAGAATGCCGATGAACATGGAAAAGTTCACGGAGCGGTCGCGCGGATTTTTGCAAGCGGCCCAGACCATAGCGATGCGCGAAGGCCACCAGCGGGTGCTGCCCGAGCATCTTTTGAAAGCCCTGATGGACGATGATCAGGGCCTCAGCGCAAATCTGATCCGCAATGCCGGTGGCGCGCCCGAACGCGTGGCCGAGGCGGTGGATGCGGTGATTGCCCGGATGCCGAAAGTCTCTGGCGGCGACGGGCAGGTATATGTCGATACCGCGTTGGTGCGGGTGCTGGATGAGGCCGAAAAGATCGCCAAGAAGGCGGGCGACAGTTTCGTGCCGGTTGAGCGGATCCTGATGGCTTTGACCATGGGCAAGGGCAAGGCCAAAGAGGCGCTGGATGCAGGCGGGGTGACGGCGCAAAAGCTGAACACCGCGATCAACGATATCCGCAAGGGACGCACGGCAGATAGCGCCAGTGCCGAAGATGGCTATGACGCCTTGAAGAAATATGCGCGCGATCTGACCGAGATGGCAGAGGCGGGCAAGATCGACCCGATCATCGGCCGCGATGAGGAAATCCGCCGCACCATGCAAGTGCTGTCGCGCCGGACCAAGAACAACCCGGTGCTGATCGGCGAGCCGGGCGTGGGCAAGACCGCGATTGCGGAGGGCCTTGCCTTGCGCATCATCAATGGCGATGTGCCCGAAAGCCTGAAAGACAAGCGGCTTATGGCGCTGGATATGGGGGCGCTTATTGCCGGGTCGAAATACCGCGGCGAGTTTGAAGAGCGGCTGAAATCGATCCTCAAGGAAATCGAAGCCGCCTCGGGCGAGATCATCTTGTTCATTGATGAGCTGCACACTTTGGTGGGTGCGGGCAAAAGTGACGGCGCGATGGATGCGGCCAACCTGATCAAGCCATCCCTGGCGCGGGGAGAGCTGCACTGCGTTGGGGCGACCACGCTGGATGAATACCGCAAATACATAGAGAAGGACGCAGCCCTGGCGCGGCGGTTCCAGCCGGTTTTGGTGGCCGAACCCACGGTCGAGGATACGATCAGCATTCTGCGGGGCATCAAGGAAAAGTACGAGCTGCACCACGGCGTGCGGATTTCCGACAGCGCGCTGGTGGCCGCGGCGACACTTTCGCATCGCTATATCACCGACCGGTTCCTGCCCGATAAGGCGATTGACCTGATGGACGAGGCGGCCAGCCGTCTGCGCATGGAAGTGGACAGCAAACCCGAAGAGCTGGACCAGCTTGACCGGCAGATCCTGCAATTGCAGATCGAGGCTGAGGCACTGAAGAAAGAAGATGATGCCGCCTCCAAGGACCGGCTGGAGCGACTCGAAAAAGAGCTGGGCGAAATCTTGCAGCAATCAGCGGCGATGACTGCGAAATGGCAGGCGGAACGCGACAAGCTGGAATCTTCGCGCGGGTTGAAAGAGCATCTGGATCAGGCGCGTAGCGAGCTGGAACATGCCAAGCGTGATGGCAACCTCGCGCGCGCGGGCGAGCTGTCTTATGGGGTCATCCCGGCGCTTGAGAAAAAGCTGGCCGAGGCCGATGGCGGCGCAGACGGGTTGATGGTGGAAGAAGCCGTGCGCCCCGAACAGATTGCCGAGGTGGTTGAACGCTGGACCGGGATCCCCACAAGCAAGATGCTGGAAGGCGAACGCGACAAGCTGTTGCGCATGGAAGAAGAGCTGGGCCGCCGGGTGATCGGCCAACGCGCGGCGGTTGCGGCCATCTCAAACGCCGTGCGCCGGGCGCGGGCCGGGCTGAATGATGAAAACCGGCCCCTGGGCAGCTTCCTGTTCCTGGGCCCCACGGGTGTGGGCAAGACCGAGCTTACCAAGGCGGTGGCCGAATATCTGTTCGATGATGACGGTGCCATGGTCAGAATTGATATGTCGGAATTCATGGAAAAGCATGCGGTCAGCCGGTTGATCGGCGCGCCTCCGGGCTATGTCGGCTATGACGAAGGCGGGGTGCTGACCGAGGCGGTCAGGCGCCGCCCCTATCAGGTGGTCTTGTTCGATGAGGTCGAAAAGGCGCATCCCGATGTCTTCAACGTGCTTTTGCAGGTTCTCGATGATGGGGTCTTGACCGATGGGCAGGGCCGCACGGTTGATTTCAAGCAAACGCTGATTGTGCTGACCTCCAACCTTGGAAGCCAGGCGCTAAGCCAGCTGCCCGAAGGGGCGGATAGTGCGGGCGCGCACCGCGATGTGATGGAAGCGGTCCGGGCGCATTTCCGGCCGGAGTTCCTGAACCGTCTGGATGAGACGATCATCTTTGATCGGTTAAGCCGCGCGGATATGGACGGTATCGTCCTGATCCAGATGAAGCGGTTGGAACAGCGGCTTGCCTTGCGCAAGATCACGCTGGATCTGGATGATGGCGCGCGCAAATGGCTGGCCGATGAAGGCTATGACCCGGTGTTCGGCGCGCGGCCGCTGAAACGGGTGATCCAGCGCAGCGTGCAAGACCCGCTGGCCGAAATGATCCTTGCGGGCGATGTGAAGGACGGCGACACCGTGACCGTCAGCGCCGGGGCCGATGGGCTTTTGGTGGGCGAGCGGGTATCAAAATCGTCACGGCCAGTGCCGGAAAATGCCGTGGTGCATTGATGCGAAAGGGCGGGGAAACCCGCCCGTTTGCTCGGTTCCGGTCTGGCCGCAGTCCAAAGGGTTTAGGCGTTCTTGGGTGCTAAGGGATGGGCACCGGTTGTGCCCATCCGAAAGCTGCACAAGGGTCAGGCCGGCTGTTCGGGGCGGGTTCCAAGCGTGACAGTCGTGTCAAGCGGTTTTCCCCCGCGCAAAAGGCCAAGCTTCACTTCGGTGCCGGGCGCATTCGTCGCGATCATCCGGGTCAGGTCGCGTGGTTCCTTCACCTCGGCGCCATCGACCTTGAGCACGATATCCCCGCGCGCAAGGCCAGCTTTGGCTGCGGGCGTGTCGGCGGTGACATCGGTGATCAGCACGCCTTCGGCCTTATCAAAGCCAAGGGCCGCGGCGATATCATCCGACACCGGCTGGATCTGCACACCAAGCCAGCCGCGTTCGACCGTGCCGTCACCGGCAAGATCGGCCACCACTTTCGCGGCGGTGTCGGACGGTACGGCAAAGCCGATCCCGACCGACCCGCCGGTGGGGGAAAAGATCGCGGTGTTGATGCCGACGACCTCGCCCGCAGCGTCAAAAAGCGGGCCGCCGGAATTGCCCTTGTTGATGGCGGCATCGGTCTGGATGTAATTGTCGAAGGGGCCGGAATTGATATCGCGCCCAAGGGCCGAGACGATGCCCGCCGTCACCGAATTGCCAAGGCCGAACGGGTTGCCGATGGCGACCACGTCCTGACCGACCTTGAGTTGGGTGGAATCGCCGAAGGCCACCGTCGGCAGGTCGCTGCCCTCTTCGATCTTGATCAGGGCGATATCGGTCGCCGCGTCGGCGCCCAGAACCTTGCCGTCGATCTTGCGGCCGTCGGCCAGCGTCACACTCACCGTATCGGCACCGTCGACAACATGGGCATTGGTCACGATCTGGCCGTCGCCTGTGATGATGAAACCGGTGCCCAGACCGTGCATCTCGGGCGTGTTGCCGTCTGGGGCGCCGGGCATCCCCTGCATCGGCGCTCCGAAACGCTGCATGAACTGGTCAAGCGGGAAGCCCTGCGGCATGTTCTGGCCATAGAATTCCGCCGGATCGGCCTTCTTCGTCACTTCGATATAGACCACCGCGGGGGCGACCTTGGCGACAAGATCGACAAAGCCGCCTTGCGCTACGGCCGGGGCGGCCGGGGTGGCCATTGCGGGCGGTGCAAGGATCGGCGTGATCGCCGTCAGTGCTGTCGCCCCCATCAGCGCGCCGACAAGCAGCGCCGGGATCCGGCTGCGGTTGGTTTCATTCGGGGTTGGCATCATATTTCTCCTTGGGTCAGGTCCGGTTTCGCAACCGGGATGAGCCAGAATAGGGGTTGCGACATGTCAGGCACCCGACGGCAAGATTGCAAATCCGACAGGTTTCTCACGTTCCGGTCAGCGGGGGCCCCGGGATTTCTGACAGAAATGTAATCGCGCTTTCAGGCGGCGCGGGGGGTGGCCGCGTTAAGGGTGGTGGCGCAGCTGCATCTTCTGGCTTTCGAAAGGCGCGAAGAATGACTACCTTGCCAGCGCAGCCACCGGCCTTGGACGCATCGAAGGGTGACATGAAACTTCTGCTGATCGAAGACGACCCGACGACGGCTGCCTATATCGTCAAGGGCCTGCGCGAAGAGGGTCACGTTGTCGACCATCTTTCCGATGGCCGCGACGGGATGGTTCAGGCGATGTCGGGCGGCTATGATGTGCTGATCGTCGACCGGATGCTGCCGGGGCTTGACGGGCTGTCGCTGGTGCGCGCGCTCCGATCGGCCAAGGTCACGGTGCCCGCGATCTTTCTGACTGCCATCGGCGGGGTCGATGACCGGATCGAGGGGTTGCAGGCGGGGGGCGACGATTACCTCGTCAAGCCTTTCGCCTTTGGCGAGTTGTCGGCGCGGATCGCGGTTCTGGCCCGCCGCAGCGCCCAGCCGGTGGCGGAAACCGTGCTGACGGCGGGCGATCTGCGCATGGATCTGATCGCGCGCGCGGTGACGCGGGGTGGTGCGCCCATCGACCTTCTGCCGCGTGAATTCGCGCTTTTGGAACATCTTTTGCGCCGCAAGGGGCGGGTCCAGACCCGGACCATGCTCTTGGAGGCGGTCTGGGATCTTAGCTTCGATCCGCAGACCAATGTCGTCGAAACCCATGTCAGCCGCCTGCGCGCCAAGATCGACAAGCCGTTTGAGCGCGAGTTGATCCACACGGTGCGCGGCGCCGGTTACAAGATTGAGGCGTAAGGCGTGCCTGCCCGCCTTCTTCGCACGCTGAAGCGCAGCACCGGTTCCACCCCGATGCGGCAGGCCATCGGGTTGGTGGCGGTGGTGGCAGTGGTCAATCTGGTGACGCTTGGCCTGGCCTATCTGAGCCTGCGCAGCGCCACCGAAGAGGCGATGCACGCCAATCTTGTTCAGCATATGGCGGGGTTTCAGGTTGCGGCCTCCCCCACCGCGTTTGAAATTCTTGTGGCGGCCGAGGCGAATGCCGCCGATCCCGCGCACCGGGTCTTTGCCTTCATCGCACCGGATGGCCGCGTCACCGGCAATGCCGATGCCGTCCTGACGCCAAACGGGGTCGAGATCAGCCGCATGCCAGAAGGCCGCCCCTTAAGCGACAGCGGCTATTTCCCCCTGATTGAGCGCATGGCCGGCGGCATCCTGATCCTTGGCGAAAGCCGCGCGCCGATCCATGAACTGGGCGAGACGTTTCTGGCGCTTCTGGCGCTTAGCCTTGCGCCCACGGTGCTGATCTCACTCGGCGCGGGCGCGGTCATCGCCAGCCGCGCGCGCCGCCGGGTTGACCGGATCGAGGCGGTGTTGGGCCAGCTTTCGGAAGGTGCGCTTGACGCGCGCATCCCCGATGAACCCCGACGGCAGGATGATCTTGCCCGCATCGGGACACGGGTGAACCGGATGGCCGCCGCACAAGAGGCCGCGACCGATGCGTTGCGGCAGGTTTCGGCCGATATCGCCCATGACCTCAAGACGCCATTGCAGCGGATGACGGTGCTTCTGCAAGACCTGCGCGACCGGCTGCCCGATGAGGGCGCCGAAGCCGGGCTGGCCGACCGGGCCATCGCCGAGGCGGAGGGTGCGGTCGGCATCTTCCATGCGCTGTTGCAGATTGCCCAGATCGAAGGCGGCGGGGCGCGGGCCGGTTTCGCGCCGGTCGATCTGGCGGGCGTTGCCGCCGAAATCGCCGAGCTTTACACCCCCGCCGCCGAAGAGGAGGGCCGGGCGCTGGCGCTGCATCTGCCCGGCGGCCCCGCGATGATCAGCGGCAACAAGGGGCTGGTCGGTCAGGCCTTGGCGAATCTTATCGAGAATGCGTTGCGCCATACGCCCAAGGGGGGCGACATCACCATCGCGCTGCAGCGGGACGGCCACCGCATCACGCTGGCGGTCGCGGATCAGGGGCCGGGTATTCCGGAAACCGAGCGCGAAAACGTTCTGCGCCGTCTTTACCGGCTGGAACAAAGCCGCACCACGCCGGGCAATGGCCTTGGTCTTGCGCTGGTCGCCGCCACGGCGGGCCTGCACGGGGCAGCGCTGACCCTTGGCGACAATGCGCCGGGGCTTATCGTCACGCTGTCATTCCCGGCCGATGCGGAACCGGTCGGCCAGGCGTAACAGATCGCCAAGGCCCATTTCTTACAAATCCGTATAGGTCGCGCCAGCGCAATGGCAGCTTGGATGGTCATGTAGCGCAGGACGATCCCGTCAGGCTTATCCGCAACAGGTCCCGCCATGCCCAGCCCATCCGTGTCAGAAAAGCACTCTTTCGCCACCCGCATCGCCCATATCGGCCTTGCGCTGTCTGTCCTTACCCAACTTGGCACCAGCCAGTTCATGGAACCGGCCGAGCATGGCCATGCCGGCAACACCTTCTTCAGCCTGCACGAATATGCCGGTCTTGCCGCCTTCCTTTTCGTTCTCGGCTTTTGGGCCGCCGCGACCTTCCGCCGCCGGGGCACGGAATGGGGCCTGCTGCTGCCGTGGTTTTCGGGCAAGCGGCTTGTGGCCCTTTGGGCCGATGCGAAGGCGCATCTGCGATCCCTCATCCGCTTCCGCATCCCGCATTATAAGGCGCAATCGCCTGTCGCTTCGGCGGTTCACGGGCTTGGGCTTCTTCTTATGACCGCGATGGCGGCAACGGGCACGGTCTATTATTTCATCAACGCCGCCGACCCCGATGCCGGCGGTCTGGTCGGGGTGGTGATGTTCATCCATACGAGCCTTGCCAACCTTGTCTGGGCCTATCTTGTCGGCCACGGCGCGCTGGCGCTGATCCACCATTTCACCCAAGGCCTTGACCTGCGGGAAATGTGGTCGCTTAGACGCGACCGGACCACCCGGCATCCGGCGAACTGACGCACCCCGCGGTAAAGAACGGGCATGTCCGAAAATCGTGCTGGCCCGCTTTGCGCCCGGTCTGGGGGATGCGGCGACATTCACCAACGGCTGATTGGCGGCAAAGCGACTGTCAGCGCAGGCTTGCTGCCTGGGTCAGAAGAAGGCTTGCTGGCAGAAGTCGTTCGACCATAGTGTTGCTGAGACTTAACGTTATCGGCCACAAGGACGCCATTGAAACCGACGATCCCGAAAAAGACCGTAGAGAAATGGCAACGTATCGTTGACCTGATCGCGCGTATCGCCGAAGTGCCGGCCAGCCTGATCATGCGCACTGATGCGGTTCACCATACGGTTTTCGTGACCAGCCAAAGTCACAACAACCCCTATCAGGTTGGTTGTCGGTTCACGCTGAACGAAAAACTTTATTGCTATGGCGTTCTGCAAAATGACGGCGAGCTGTTCGTCGAAGACGCAACCCATGATCCGGATTGGTCAGACAATGACGATCTGGAACATGGTATGACCTTCTATATCGGCTACCCTCTGAAATGGCCCGACGGCGCAATCTTCGGAACCATCTGCGTGCTTGATTCACGCCGCAACCGGCGCGCGGCGTTGTTCCGTGAAGGGTTGCAGGAATTTGCCAGCGTGATCGAGGCCGATCTTGAATTGTTTACGGAAATTAATCGCCGGACCGAGCTGGAAGCCGAGTTGCAGGCCACTTTGAATGTGCTTGAGCATCGCGTCGCGGATCGCACGGCAGATCTGGAAGAGGCCAATACAGCACTTCGGGTGTTGCTGAGCAGTGTCGAAAAGGCGCGCGAGGATTATGACCTTACGCTTCTACGCCAGATCAAAGGGCTGGTAATGCCGCATCTGGCCAAACTGCGGATACGGCTGGAAGACGACCCGACGGGATGTGCATATCTGGGCATGGTCGAAGATCAGCTGAAATCGATCAATGCAAATGTAAGCCGGAATTTGATGACCGTGATGGAAAAGCTGACCCCGGTCGAGCGTGAGATTGCGCAAATGATCATGCACGGGCAGTCCACAAAGGAAATTGCACGCACCCTGTCGCGTGGCCGCAGCACGGTCGAATTTCACCGCAACAACATTCGATCCAAGCTGGATCTCAGGCACAGCGGAAAGAATTTGCGCAGTTTGCTGTTGTCGCTTCACTAAAACATGGGGAAATCCCCCATGTTTTACCAATATTATTCTAATACAAAGCTATCGCGCGTCCATTGCTACTATTCTGTCATCTGGAGCCAATTCCAGGCCTTTGAACAACAAGGATGACAATCATGGACAGAGATGATCTCAGATTAGAACCGACGTTTATTGATGGCAAAGCGGATGATCTGGCCAGCGGCATCTCTCGCCGCTCGTTCTTTATGGCTGCGGGGGCTGCGGGTGTTGGCGGGGCCGCCAGCCTGCTGAACGGCACACCGGCACAGGCCCAGTCAACCGACTGGACGCAGCCCGGCAACAACAACGGTGTGATCGAGTTGCAGAAAACCACGGGATCATCCGTTTCGGGTGCGCTGGGCATCGACTTTTACGGCCATTGCGCGATCAAGCTCACATCGCCGGGTGGCGCGACGCTTTTGTTCGACCCATGGCGCGATGATCCTTCCGGTGCCTGGGGCCTTTGGTTCAAGAACGAATTCCCGGAAACGCCGGTTGATATCTGCCTGTCGACGCATACTCATTTCGATCATGACGCCATTCATCGCCCGGTTTCGACCATGGTACTGGACCGCATGGTAGGGAATTTCGAATTCGCCGATATCAAGATCACCGGGTTTGCCGACAAGCATGTCTGCCGTGCGCCGGGCTGGTACAACTGGACAAACGCGCTGAATGAATTTGGCGTAAAGGCCTGCCCGCCGGATAACGTCAGTCACATGGATATGGTGGTTTATCTGGTTGAGACCGGTGGCATCCGAACCCTGATCTGGGGCGACAACCGGCACAATCCGCCACAGGAATTCTGGGACGCGATCGGACAGGTCGATGTACTGACCCTGCCCGTCGACGGTTCGCAGCACATTCTGGATTACCAGCAAGGCAATGATATCGTCGAGAGGCTGAAGCCCAAGGTCATCATTCCGACCCATTATCTGAATGAAACAACCAGCTATACGCTGACCACGCTTCAAAGCGCGGATGACTGGGTCAAGTCGCAAAAAAGCTTCAAGATGCTGGACAGCGCCAGCCTGTCACTTGAAGCCGGAGATGTCGCCGGTATGGACCGCGAATTCCTCTATTTCGGGAACCACGCCCA
>JBATTI010000010.1:0-12443 GCA_049670445.1 Albidovulum sp.
GATCAAGCGCGCGCCAGGGGTCGGAAAGCGCGATCATCACGTAAGGAAAGACAAACAGCACCTGCGCCCAGATCACCGCAGAGGCGCCACCCGTCAGCCCGGCCCGCAAAAACACCACGTTCAGCCCATATAGAAAGGCCACCTGCGGCACCAACAGCGGCAAGTATATCAACGCCTCGGCCCAGCCCGCCCGCGACAGCCCGGCGCGATCTTCCCCCTCAAGCCAGGCGATCGCCAGCCCCATGGACAAAACGGTTGTGGCAAGGCCCAACCACAGGCTGTTCATTGCCGCATGGCCCCAACCCGCGCCGGGGCGCATCCATGCCGCAAGTGACCAGCTTTCAGGCAAGAATTGCGGGAAAGACCAGCGCCAGGCAAAGGACCAGACCAACATGCCCAAAAGTGCCAATCCCCCAAGCGTCATCAACCCAAGCGCCAGTCCCGCCATGGCCCGCGCGCCGGGCCCGCCCGCAACCCCGCGCTGGCCAAGACGCACCCACCAAAGACCAAGCCAACGCGCCGGCCCCTCGGCCAGCCACCAAAGGGCGATGGCCACGCCCACCAGGGCCGCTTGCAAGATGGCACCTGCCGATGCGGGCAACAAAAGGCTGGTATCGGGCGAAAAGAACCATCTTGTGACCGCAACCGACAAGGTCGGCGGGTTCGAGGGGCCAAGGATCACCGCCATATCAACCACCGAAAGCGCGAAGGCCAGAACCACATAAATCGGCAAGCGGATAAGCGGATAAACCTGCGGGGCGATAAGCTTGGCCCAGACCTGCCCCTTGCCATATCCAAGCGCACGCCCGGCGTTAAGATGGTCTTTCACCGGCAATTGCGACAGGGCCGCAAGGATCACCAGCAAGAAGAATGGCAATTCCTTGATCACCAGACCAAGGGTCAGGGCCAACCCCAAAGGGTCGTGCACCGTGGCCAGATCGGGCGGCAATTGCCAGCCGCTGGCCCATGGGCTGATCATCCGCGCCAACCACCCCGACGGGGCGATCAGGAAGGCCAGACCGATGGCCATGGCGGCATGGGGTGCGGCCAGCAAAGGTGCCAGAAGCCGCGCGATCCGCCCGCCCGTCAACCAGCGCGGCTGGGCGGCGCAGAGCCCAAAGGCAAGCATAAGCGCCAAAACGGTCGAGGTCAGGCCGGTAAACAAAGTCAGCCCAAGACTTGTCCAGATGCCCGGCAACCCCGCCAACTGCCGCCAAGGGTCAATCGAGGGGCCAATCGCGCCGATTGCGGGCAGATGGCCAAATGCGGCGGCCAGCGTCTCCCACAGGCCCGCGATGATGGGCAAGACCAGCGCGCCCATCACCGCAATCAGCACCACAAGCCTAAGGCCGCGCCCCGCTTGCGTGGTCATTTTGTATAGCGCTTCGCCCATTCCTCGGTGATCATCGTCATCCAGCTTGGATGCGGCTCAATCAACGTAGCCCCAAGGCTTTCGTTCGAGGGAAGTGCAGGCGAGGTTGGCAGGGCGGCAAAAGCGGCCAATTCAGCCGCGCCCAGTTTCGCCGTATCCAGAACCGAGTAACTGCCCAGAATCGAGATGTCTTGCGCTTGTGCCTGTACCGCCGGATCAAGCAAGAAATTGGCCACCACCATCGCCCCTTCGCGGTGCGCCGCGTTATAGGGAATGGCGACAAAGCTGATATTGCCGATACTGCCGCCCTCAAAACCGTAGCTGCGCACGGTTTCGGGCAAAAGCCCTTGTTCCACCGCCGCCGCCGCCGCCGCCGGATCAAAGGCCATGGTGAAATCGACCTCACCATCATTCAACATCTGTTGCAGCACGCTTTCGTTTTCCGGGAAAGTTTCGCCCCCACGCCACAGATTGGGCCGAAGCGCGTCATACCACGCCCAAAGCGGGGCGGTCACTGTGGCAAAGCTTGCCTCTGTCGCGGGGCTTTGCAGGGCTGACGCATCCAAAGAAAGCTCGATCAGCGCTTGTTTCAGGAAGGTCGCGCCCATGAAATTCGACACGGTCGGATGGGTGAACCGGCCCGGATTGGCCTTGGCCCAGTCTTGCATGGCGGCCACGGATCGGGGCGGCTGGTTCACGCGCGCGCTGTCATAAGTCATAACGAATTTGGCCAGACGCCAAGGCGATTCATACCCCTCTGTCGGGATGGTGAAATCGACGGTGGCGGCACTGCCCGGCGTCAGATCCAGATATCTGGAATTGGGCAGATCGGCCAAAAACGGGCCGTGCAGCAAGCCTTGATCTTTCATCGACAAGAAGTTGCCGCCGTTGATCCAGATCATGTCAACCGACCCGCCGCTGTCTTGCCCCGCTGCCTTTTCGGCCACCACGCGGGTCACGGCCTCTGCCGTATCGCTAAGTTTGACCTGCTCTACCTGAATGCCATATTTTTCCGACACCTGATCATCGACCCAGGCGATGAAAGCATTGGTGCGCGCATCCCCGCCCCAAGCGTTCCAATATACAGTCTGGCCCTTGGCAGCAGACACTGTGTCATCCCAGCTGTCGGCAAATACTGGCAGGGCGGCGGCAGACAGCAACATGGCTAAAAGCGGAAGTTTCATCAGGGCCTCTCAGTTGTTTCAGTCGTATTTGTAAAGGCCTGCCAGCCCATATGCCATCGCGTCAGCGTGGTGATCAGGCAAAGGGCTGCAAAGAGATAGGCCAGAATTGGAAATGCGGCAGGCCAAAGACACATGGCCGCGAAAACCGCGATGGTTTCTGCCCCTTCGGTCAGCCCGCCAATATAATGGATGCCCTTGGTGGGGTAATCACCGGCTGCCATGCCGCGTTTGGCCGCGATCGAGGCGAAGGCCAAAAAGCTGGAACCTGTCCCTACGAATGCCGCAATCAACACCGCAGCGGCCAGCGCATTTTGCCCCGGATCGGCCAAGGCGAAACCCAAAGGCACAAGGGCATAGAACAGGAAATCACATGCGATATCCAAGAATGCCCCACGATCGGACGGCCCTTGCAGCCGCGCCAACGCACCGTCCAGACCATCGGCGACGCGGTTCATCAAGATCAGCACCAGTGCCAGATGATACCACCCGAAGGCCAGCGCGACGACACCCGCCACGCCTGCGCCGAACCCCGTCAATGTCACCTGATCAGCCGAGACACCACGCGCCGACAGGCCTTGCGCAACAGGCGCCAGCACCGTTTCTTGCAGCGGTACAATAAAGCGGTCGATCATCCCTGGCCCCGACGCCAGCTATGGAAACGCGCCAAAAACTCCAAGACACGCGGATTGACATGGGCCTTCTTCCATTCGCCCGCGGCATATTTATTCGCCTCGGCCAGTGTCGGATAGATGTGGATCGTGCCCAATATCTTGTTCAGCCCCAACCCATGTTTCATCGCCAGCACAAACTCGGCCATCAGATCACCGGCATGTTCGCCCACAATCGTCACACCCAAAATCCGGTCCTTACCCGGCGCGGTCAGCACTTTGACAAACCCCAAAGCAGCGCCATCGGCAATCGCGCGGTCAAGGTGCTCGATCCCGTAGCGGGTCACTTCAACCGCAATCCCCTTTTCGCGCGCCTCTTGTTCATTCAGCCCGACCCGCGCCACTTCGGGGTCAATGAACGTGGCCCATGGAATGACCCGGTAATCGGCCTTGAACCGTTTGAATGTGCCGAAAAGTGCGTTGACGCTGGCGAACCATGCCTGATGGGCGGCCGTATGTGTGAACTGATAAGGCCCGGCCACATCGCCTGCCGCATAGATATTGGGGAAAAGCGTTTCCAGATATTCGTTGGTTTCGACCACGCGGTTGACGGGTATTCCCAATTCCTCCAACCCGAAACCCTTAAGCCGGGCCGAACGGCCGACAGCCACCAAAAGATCGTCGAAAGCAATCTTGTGCGTGACCCCCGCTGCCTCAACCTCTATCCATTTTTCGCCGTCGCTGATACCGCATGACAGCGCCTTATGACCGGTCAAGACCGCAACACCGTCAGCCTCAAGCGCGGCCTTGGCAAGATCCGACACCTCTTCATCCTCGCGCATCAGGATGCGGGGTGCCATTTCAACCTGCGTCACCGCCGATCCAAGCCGCGCGAAGCTTTGCGCCAGCTCTGACCCGATCGGGCCGCCGCCCAAAACCACCAGCCGCTTGGGTGCTTCTTCGCGTTGCACGAAAGCTTCCCACAAGGTGTCAGAGGTCAGGTAGCCCACATCCTCAAGCCCAGGCAATGGCGGCACGAAGGGCGCGGCCCCCGTGGCAATAATGATCGCACGGCCGGTCAGCCGGGTCGTGGTGCCATCGGGGAAGGTAACCTCGACCGTCCAGGGATCGACCAGCCGTGCATATCCCCGCAAAACCTCGGCCCCAAGCGCTTCATACCGCTCAACACTGTCATTTGGTTCAATCGTCGCAATGGCCTGATGGATACGTTCAAATATCTTGCGAAAGGAAAACTGCGGCTTTGTGGCGGTAAGCCCATAGTGATCGGCACCGGCAATCTGATGCGCAAGCTTCGCCGATTTGATCAGCGCTTTTGAGGGAACACAGCCATAGTTCAGGCAATCACCGCCCATTTTATGGGTCTCAATCAAGGTCACCTTTGCCTTCACCGCAGTCGCGATATAGGCCGAAACCAACCCCGCCGCCCCGCCGCCAATAACGATCAGGTTGCGATCAAAATGCCCTGGTCGGGTCCATGTTGCATAGATCCGGCGTCTTTTGATGGCACCGATCACGAATTTTGCGATCCACGGGAAAACCCCAAGTGCCGCGAAGGAAAGGATCAGCGCCGGTGACAAGATATCGCTGACGCTTTGCAACTGCGCCAGTTGCGTGCCTGCATTGACGTAAACGGCGGTCCCCGCCAGCATTCCCAACTGGCTGACCCCATAAAAAACCCACGCCCGGATCGGGGTCAGCCCCATCAGCAGGTTGACCACGAAAAACGGAACTGCCGGGATAAGACGCAAGGTAAAGAGGTAGAACGCCCCGTCACGCGCGATCCCGTCATTGATGGTTTGCAACCGCGCGCCCAACCGTGCCTGCACCCAGTCGCGCAAAAAGTAACGGGACGCCAGAAAGGCCAGCGTCGCCCCAAGAGAGGCTGCGAAAGACACGATCAACAAGCCCCAGCCAAAGCCAAAAAGCGCGCCCACCGCAAGTGTCATCCACACTGCCAAAGGCAGTGACAAGGCCGTGACCGCGACATAGGCCAAAAAGAACACGGCGGCCACAAACAGCGGATGCGCCTGCCGGTAGCTTTCAATCTGCCCGATCGTATCGCGCAACATCGCCAAATCAAATGGGTGGCGCACGAACCAGATGATCAGCGCCAGAATGACCATCATGATCCCGGCAAGTAGCAATGGTTTTTTCAAAGGGCCCGGCCTCCCGCCCGACATTTGGAAGCGACAAGGCGCAATTCGGCCCCCCGCAGTGACGTTCGCCCTTTATGTGGTGGCAAAACGCCGTTCGCCAAGCGAATTACAATCAAGTCCCCAAGTCGTGAACATCTGCAATACTGGGGCCATGACCGAAGCTTGGCGCGGCTTAGAAATTTGCGTTCTTTTTGTGCGAAGCCGATTTGCCCAACTGCGCCAATACCTCGGCCCGGCCAAAGGACTTGGCGCAGATCTGCCGCATGGCGTCCTTTTCATGCGTGATCCGGGTGATTTCCGCTTCAAGACCGGTGCGCGACTTTTCGGCCAGGATCACATGCGCATCAAGCATTCGCAGCAACTGCATATCGGGCTGCGCCGTGGCCACCGCAATCTCCTGGGCCAAGGCCGCCTCCAGATCGTCACGCGCCCGAACGGCGGCGTTCAGCCGGACCGAAACCCCGGCAAGGCGGGCCAGATCGGCGTCTTTTTGCGCCCCTGCCAGACGGGCAAGGGCCGCCAATTGTTCGCGCCGCATTACCGACCCCGCCTTTCGCGCGCACGCTGGCGCATTTTTTCGCCAAAACGGATCGCGGCGGCCACGGGTGCGTAATGCTCTGTCCGGATTTCCTCACCTATGTTGACCCCGGCATAAAGCGCGCGGGCCGTTGGCGGGTCCGAATGAATCGGAACGCCCGCACTTGCCGCCGATTCGCGAATACGCGCGGCCACCTCATCCACGCCCTTGGCCAAACATATCGGCGCCCGCCCGCTTTGCCGGTTCCATTTGAGCGCCACAGCATAATGGGTCGGGTTGACGATGATCACATCGGCCTTGGGAACATCCGCCAACATCTGGTTCATCGCGATCGCCTGGGCACGCTGGCGGCGCTGGCCCTTCATATGCGGGTCGCCTTCGGATTGCTTATGCTCATCCACCATCTCTTGGCGCGACATGCGATTGCGGCGCAGATGCTCGAAATGCTGCCAAAAGTAGTCAAGCCCACCGATGCAGCACATGGCCAATACCACAAGGATCAGAAACTCCACCAACAGCTGCATCAACAAGGCCGAGATCGGCGCTGCCGGAAGCTGCAGCGACAAGATGATTTCGGGCAGTTTAGAGACCAAGAAATAGCCGACCAGCAGCCCGGTCAGAAGCATTTTCACCGCACTTTTGGCAAATTCGAACAGGCCAGAGCGGCCAAACTTGTTGCCTGCATTGGCAATCAGGCTGATGCGATTAAGCTTGGGCGCCAGCTTTTCGCCGGAAAAGACCAAGGCGCGCTGCGCCACCAAACAGCAAAGCGCCGCAAAGCCCGGCAGAATGAAAAACGGCAATACCGGCAGGCAGATCGCCAAGGTCCAACCAAAGCCGCCCCAGCTGCCCCCGCCGCCCTGCATCAGATCAACCTGATCAAGATAGGCCTTTGCCCGATCCCCAAAACCCAGCATTGCCGCCGGGCCCAAAGCCAGCGCCGCAAGAAGAAAACCACAATACCCCGCCGCCATCGTCAGATCGGCCGAGCGGACCAGTTCCCCACGGTCGCGCGCATCATCAAGCTTCATTTGCGATGGTTCGTGACTTTTTTCGGTATCATCTTCCTCGCTCATCGCGGCACCGTGAACGGATCGGCCAGAAAGACACTGAACGCGGCCATCCAGACCGACAACATCAGCGGGGCCGAAATAGCCAACAAAATCAAGGCCCCGGCAGTCAGCGCCGGTGCCCCGACGAAAGAAACCATCAAGGACGGCATCGCGCGGTTAATGACACCAAGTGCAATGTTGTAAACGAAGGCGGCAATCACAAAGGGTGCGGCAAGGCTGAAAGCAAGCGCGAAGGATTGACCAATATGGCCAAGGCTCCAATCGCGCATAAGCGCCACGCCGGGAAAGACCCCCGCAGGCAGCGCGTCATATGACAAGATCAACGCGCCGGCCAAGCGCACATGCAGCCCGGTCATGAACGCCAGACAAAGCCCCGACATCACCAGAAGATGCGAAATCGCGGGCATCGGTTCGCCCCCGGCCCCGAACATCTGCGACAAGGACCCCGATTGCGCGGCAAGCGACCCGGCCATTTCCAGTGCAATCACAAACAGCCGCAAGATAAACCCAAGGGCCAGACCTATCAGGGTTTCGCAAAGCAGCAATTTGACGAAGGAAACCTGATCGGTGATCAGGTCTTGCAAACCCGGTGCAACGGCCGGGGTAACAATTGCCGTGAAGGCCAGGGCAAGAACCAAGCGGATTCGGGTGGGCACGATCTTTTCGCCAAAGCCGGGCAAGAACGCCATCACCGCCCCCATCCGCAAAAAGACAATCGCCGCCAATATTGCCTGACCGCGCAAAACCTCGAACAATGCGGCCAGCTCGGCATTCATGCGGTCACCAAACCGACAATGGAGGGCCGCGCCTCAGTGCCGATTTCTTCGTAAGAAAGCACCGGCGATGTGATGCCCTTCGCCCCCAATGCGGTCTTAAGGAACCGGCGGCGGCGGGCCGAGGTGATGATGGCCGGGAAGATCCCGTTTTCACCGGCACGCGCGACTTTCTCGGACACGTTGGTCGCCAGACGGTTGAACTTTTCCGGGGGCAGCGCCACATCCACCGTCCCGCGGTCGCCTTCGACCTGATGGGTGCGGAATGTTTCTTCCCATTCGGGGGCCAGTTGCAAAAGCGGCAAGGTTCCGTCCGCGCGTTTCAGGTCTGCCACCAGCTGAAAACCAAGGCGGCGGCGTACATGTTCGCACACAAGCTCCGGGCCCGGCAGGCCGCGCGCCTCGGCAATGGATTCGAGTATCAGCGCCAGATTGCGGATCGAGATCCGCTCCTCCAGCAAAAGCCGCAAGACCGACAGCAGCAGGTCAATCGGGACCTTGTCGGGGATCAACTCATCAAACAGCTTGCGATTGGCCTCGGCGCGGTTCGCATCGGACAGGTTGGTGCTTTCGTCCAGCAAGCGGCGCAGAGATTTCAGCGACAAAAGCCGCGCGAAGTTGCGTTTGACAACTTCCAACAGATGGGTCGCCAGAACTTCGGTCGGGCCAACAACGGTGGCCCCTGCAAGGGCCGCCGCCTCTTGGGCCGATTCCGGCAACCACCGGGCCGGCGCCCCATAAACCGGTTCGCGCACATTGCCGCCCGCCGGAATGCCCACGTCATCACCGCTCAAAAGCGCCAGGACCTGATCGGGAAAGAGCTTGTCACAAGCCTGCTCAACCCCTTGAATGCGGATCCGGTAGGTGCCGTTTTCCAGTGTCACATCATCGGTCAGGCGTATCTCCGGCAAGATCAGCCCATAGCTGGTCGCAACATGATTGCGCATATTGACGATACGGGCATCAAGACCGGTCGCCGGATCAAGAACCATCCCGACAAGGTTGGGCGCAAACTCAACATGAATGTCATCGACATCAAGCACGTCCCCCATCGACCGTTGACGCGGCGTCTGAGACTGAACCACGTCATCAACAGTTGGTCGCGCGGCTTCCCGGATAATGGTTTTGTGACGGCTGTAGCCGGTTGCCGCCAGAACCCCGGCCCCGACAATGAAGGGAAAGAACGGCAAACCCGGCACAAGCGCAAAAAGCGCCATCAGAAACGCCACTGTCCCAAGCGCCAGCGGGTGGCGGCCCAGTTGGCGCAAGATGTCTTTGTCAGCCGCGCCCGTCGTGCCGCCGCGCGACAACAAAAGCGCCGAGGCTATAGAGATAATGACGGCCGGTATCTGGCTGACCAGCCCATCACCGACCGTCAGGATAGCATAGGTTTCAAGCGCTTGCCCAAATGGCATGTCATGCACGCCGATCCCGATGGCCAACCCGACAACCAGGTTCAGCAAGGTGATCAGCAGCCCCGCAATCGCATCACCCTTCACAAATTTGGAGGCCCCGTCGAGGGATCCGAAAAAGGTCGTCTCGGCTTGCTCCAACTCGCGCCTTGCCTTGGCTTGCGCATGGTCAATCGCGCCTGCGTTCATGTCGCTGTCAATCGCCAACTGCCGCCCCGGCATTCCGTCAAGCGCGAAACGCGCGCCCACCTCGGCCATGCGGCCCGCGCCCTTGGTGATGACGATGAAGTTCACAATCAAAAGCACACCAAACACCACCAAGCCGATCAAAACCGACCCGGACATGATGAACATGGCAAAGCCTTCGATGACCTCGCCCGCCGCATTCGTGCCCGTATGCCCTTGCCCGATAATCAGCTTGGTGGATGAGACGTTCAGCGACAGGCGCAGCATCAGTGAGGCCAGAAGAATCGTCGGGAAGGCCGAAAAATCCAGCGGGCGTTCAATGAAAAGCGTGATCGTGAAGATCAAGATCGCCACTGCGAATGACGCGGCCAACCCGGCATCCAACACCCAAGCGGGCATGGGCAGAATCATCATCGCGATCACCGTCATCATCGCCAGTGACAAAAGGACGGTCGGATGAAAGATGGACGGCGCGGAAGGTTTCGTCATTCCGTCACGACCGGCGCAGAGGTGGCCCCAAAAAGCCCCAGCCCCGGCGCATTGCCGATGGGCACAAGTGATCCTAGCCCCGCCCCGCTTCCGGTTTGCAACAGCGGATAAAGATTGGCGCGAGGTGGTGCATTCGTGGCGCCCGAGGCGTCGGCGCCGTAAGCGGCCAATACGATGTCCGGTATTTCGGGAATGCTCTCGCCATCCTCTGCCACAAGCTTGTCACGAAAGCGCGCAAAGCGGGCCGCATAACGCGTGGCATATTCCGGGGTGCGGGAATGATAGGCTCCTGCGGCCGCCTCCCAAGACCCTTGTTCGGCGTAAAGGCTGCGCAAGAATTGCGCGGCATACAAAGCATTGGCCATTGGGTCGAACATCTCTTCCAGCGAGGCGAAATGTTCGCCGTGCCATTTGAAGTTGATCTGAAAACAGCCAAGATCGAAGCTGCGCGCACCCCGCGCATGTTCTTTTTGCGCATAGGCCAACGCCTCTTCGCGGCTGTCAAACCAAACGCCCTTGCCCTCCATATTCACGGTCCAAGGCCAAGGGCGAAATCCGCCATTCCGTTTGCGGCCGGTTTCATTCAGCGAAATTGCCTTCATGACCGAAAGCGGCACAGCCTCGCGCCGCGAGGCCTCGGCCGCGACCATGTCGCATATATCGGAGGGGTCAGAGACCGCGCTGGCCGGGCCAGCCCAGGACAAGAGCCCAAGCGAAATGACAAACCATGCCAAACGCCGCATGGTGGTATTCCCGAGCCGTACTAATTCAATGAGTGGCATTCTGACCTATATAAGCAATTCTTGCTTCTGCCCTCAGGTTAGGACCCAGCTCTTTAGATTTGGTAACTATCGGCCGATCTCATGCGCAAGAATCGCAACCGGTATCAAAAGACTTCCGCGGGGCCGTTCACGGCGCGCCGAGAAGCTTGGCAAGCGTGTTGCGCAGGGCCGCACTGTCATCCAGCGCAGACTTGCTCCTCTCAAGCGAAGCCGGGCCATCGGTCAGGCTTGGTTGGGGGTCTTCCGTCAGCCGCAAATCGGTTACGGCTTGCTGAAGCGGCGCACGCGCTTGACCGGCCTGCGCCCAATCACCAGCCGCCCAAGCCGCGTCACCCGCAGCTTCATCTGCCCCGGCCCGACGTAATGCAGCCGCCGCTGCATTATGGTCTTCAAGCATCGAATAGGCGCGCGCGCGCAGGGTTTCCGCCTCTTCGCCTGTCAACGTCTCAAGACGGCTTAGCGCGGCTTCAGGTTCAAACAAATCGACGGCGGCTTTGGCAAGAAGCATCTGCCCGGCGTCGGTTTCCCCAGCCTCGCCTGCCATGATCGAGCGGACCTCTGCCGCAAAGCCAAGGCTTGATAGCCGACTTGCCAGTGCCAGATCCAATCGTGGATCAGGTCCGGCCTCAGCCACGATTTGGGGCAAGCCGAAATACAGATCCAGAAAATCCGCATCAGAGGCCGTCGCGGCCAGCCGCATGAAAAGGTCGCGCGATGTTTCGCGGCGATCAATGTCCGGCGATTGGCGTTTCCAGAGGGCATAACTGTTGAAAGCCCCCGGAAAATCACCTGACGCCGCGCGCGCGATAACCTCAAGATGGGCGAACACCGGGCCATCGGGGCCATTTCGATGTTCAAACGCCAATGCGGCCACCGATTCGACCTGTTTCGGAGCGATCGCCTCGCCGCGTTCCAACCGCGATTGAACGGCAATCATCACGGCCTTGTAAGACAGCGCATCATTGCCTTCGCTCAGCCCGTCAAGCGCCGCCTCGGCCTTGGCGGCCTTGCCCTGATCAAGATCCAGTTCGGCATTGATCATGCCCACAACGCGCCCGTGGCTTTCCGGGCCTCTGGCCATGGCATTGCGCACCGCAGTCGCGGAATCCGAAGCCCCGATAGCCATCAGCCGATGGGATATCCGCCGCCCCAACAGCTGGCGCAATGGGCCCGGCAGGCCGGAAAAGCTGCGTACGACGGCCTGCCGATCAGTAAGCTTCACATCATCATCATTGGGCGCCGCCAAAAACGCCCATATGGCCACCGCGCCCTCACATTCGCGCATACCGTGCAATACCGATTGGGCATCGACCGGCTGATCATCCATGATCATGCCCAGGTCCGCGAGTGTGGCAGCACCCTCAATCTCTATCCCGAAGGCGAAAAGTGCTTGGCGCGCCTCCGCACCCATGCCCAAATACAGATAGAGTTTGGCAAGCGTTTCAACAGCATGTGCGTCTGGCTTGTCAAATTCGCCGACCAGTTGGGCACGCGCCTCTGTAAGTTGCTGCACGGCAGGCCGATCCTCGCCCCACGCCCCGACACTCACCGCGTCATCGGCGAGGCAGGTCGTGCCATCCTCCGTCACATTGTAATGCGACGATTTTGCCGCGCCGTCGCGGTCCATGCTGGTTTCTGCGTGAAACGCGATGTGATCGCTGATCTTTGGCGTCGGATCAGCCGCCGTTTCAATGGGCGGCTTCACCATTTCCTTGTGGTCATCCGCGCCATTGGCCGCGGCCGCGGGGGGCGGGGGGCTACTGTCAACCGTGACCAAGCCCTGAGACGCCGCGCGACTAAGCTGACGCAACAAGGCCGACTCTACCGCCTCCATCTTGGGTTCGGTGAT
>JBATTI010000011.1:0-2910 GCA_049670445.1 Albidovulum sp.
GGCAAAGGATATGCCTTTTCGCTGCAGATCCCGCATGAAAGTCATCACGGTGTCGGGCATGATCATCGCCGATTGTTCGGAAATCTCTAATATCAGGCGTTCGGCTGCGGTATCACAGGCCTTCAGCCCGCGCTTCAGCGTTCGCATCCACCGCGGATAAGCGATGGAGCGCGCGGACATATTGATGGAAAGCCGCAAGGCCGGATCGCGTCTGAGCGATTCCAACCCCATTTCCAGCGCCAGGCAATCAATGATTCGCCCCTCTTCACGGGTTTCCACCGTTTCCATGAATTCGCGCGCAGGAATGATACGCCCTGAACTGTCCAGCACCCGAACAAGCCCCTCGTAAAATGCGGGGCCGTCTGGCATTTCTGTTTGCACAACCGGTTGAAACGCCAAAAGGACATCGCGCTTTTGCAAGGCCTGGTTGACCATGGACATGGTATCATGGTCGCGCTGCGAAATGGCCGCATTCAGCGGGTTTGTGTCTTCCGGCGCTAGCGGGTCGCGCATTGGTCTTCCCGGTCTTGGCATGGTGACTTCCTTGCATGTTGCGCTAGCATCGCCAAAAGCCGCTAAGATGCGGTAAACAAGATCCGGCCTTGCGGCCAATTATTGGGGAAATATCATGCCCGAACGCTGTGGTTGGTGCGGCACTGACGCGATTTATGTTGATTATCACGATACCGAATGGGGCGTGCCGGAATGGGATGCGCGCAGCTTGTGGGAAAAGCTGATTCTTGATGGGTTTCAGGCCGGGCTAAGCTGGATCACGATTCTCAAGAAACGCGATGCCTTTCGTGCGGCTTTTGAAGGCTTCAACCCTGAGGTCATCGCATCTTGGGGCGCGGCGGATGTGACCCGCCTTTTGGGCGATGCGGGTATCGTGCGATCGCGCGCCAAGATTCAAGCGACGATCGGCAATGCCCGCGCCTATCTGGCGATTGCCGAAAAGCAGGGTTTCGATCAGTTCTTATGGCGTTACGTCGATGGTGCGCCGCTGCAAAACAACTTTCGCACGATGGCGGAAGTGCCGCCCTGGACACCGCTTTCCGAGCAGATATCAAAAGACCTCAAACGCGCCGGTTTCCGCTTTGCCGGCCCGACGATTGTCTACGCTTTCATGGAGGCGGTGGGCATGGTCAACGACCATCTGGTCAGCTGCCATTGCCATGGGCCCTTATCGGCACCGAAGGCCTAACAGGCTGCTGAAAAACTCCGGCCTCGACGCCCGTCGCGGAACATGATTCATCGCGACGACGGCGTGGACGGAGGTGGCGATGCGCGGATCGGACGAGGTGAAGGGATCGCTGTTCAGCTACGTCGATCTCGAGGAGCGTATCCCTGCGCGCCACCCGCTGCGAAAGATCAGATCTGTGGTCAACGATGCGCTGCGCTCCCTGGATGCCGACTTTGATCAGCTCTACGCCGGGGAGGGCCGCCCCTCGATCGCACCGGAACGGCTGATCAGGGCCAGCTTGCTCCAGATCCTCTATTCGATCCGATCCGAGCGTCAGCTCATGGAACAGATGAACTACAACCTTCTGTTCCGTTGGTTCGTGGGTCTGGGTGTCGACGACACGGTCTGGGTCCCGACCGTCTTAACGAAGAACCGTGACCGGCTGCTGACCACGGATATGTCCCGCAAGATCATGGCCGCCATCCTGGCCCATCGCGAGGTGGCGCCGCTGCTGTCCGATGATCACTTCTCGGTCGACGGCACTCTGGTGAAAGCCTGGGCGTCGATGAAGAGTTTCCAGCCAAAGGACAGAAAGGTGCCCGACAGGGACGACGGGCCGGGTGATCCGCCAGATGGCGGTGCGTCACCAATATCCTCCCCTGACCCATCCACGACCGAGCCCGAACCGATGACCCGCCCCAAACACCGCAACCGCAACGCCGAAGTCGATTTCCGCGGCGAACGGCGCTCGAATGCGACCCACGCGTCGATGACCGATCCCGAGGCCCGGCTGTTCAAGAAGTCGCCCGGCGCAGGCGCGGTGCTCTGCTACATGGGCCATAGCCTGATGGAGAACCGCTCCGGCCTGATCGTGCAGGCCGATCTGACGCAAGCTGACGGTCACGCCGAACGCCGAGCCGCCATCGACATGCTTCACCGTCATTCGCCCGGCTCAACCCGCGCCTGACCTTGGCTGCGGATCGCGGCTACGACAGCGCCGACTTTGTCACCGAGTTGCGTCAGATGGTGGTAACGCCGCACGTTGCACAGAAGTCTCGGCATTCCGCTATTGACGGAAGAACCACCCGGCATCCCGGCTACTCCAAATCGCAGCGCCGCAGGAAGAAGATCGAAGAGCCTTTCGGCTGGGCCAAGACAGTCGGAGGGATGGCACAGACCCTGTATCGCGGCATCGAGCGGGTGCGCGCCCGCTTCACGCTGACGATGGCCGCCTGCAACCTCGCGAGGCTGCCGAAACTGCTGGCGGCCTGAAGCTGCTGGCGGCCTGAAGCTGGAAAGCAGCGCCAGGACTGCCTGCCCATGATCCGGCCCCACCCAACATCTGCGTAGAGGGAAACCGTTCCTAACAGCAGACTTTTTCAGCAGCCTGCTAAGCGCCCAAGACCACCCGTTCGCGCCTTATGACCAAGCTGTCGGGCGTTGCCATATGGCTGCGCCCGATGCGGTGCCCATCGTGGACGGCATGGGCGATAAGCCCCGGTGCGCGGGCATCCCCCAGCCGTTCAAGTGACGCCAGCCCCCGATCTTGCAAGGCCAGCCACAAGGCATCTTGCGGCGCACGTGAGGTAATCGGGATAAAGTCGCCGCAGGCGATCTCGGTTTCGCGGCCGCTGTAGATACAGGCCAACCGGGCCGTTCCGACACCCAGACCGGTGACTTGTGCCAGTGTCACAATGTTCACGCCAAGCGCGATCAGCCGCGCATGAAGG
>JBATTI010000012.1:0-5627 GCA_049670445.1 Albidovulum sp.
CCGCATGGCCCAAGAGATGGGGCCGGGGCACAAGATTGCGACGATCCTTTGCGACTACGGCAATCGCTATCAGTCGAAACTGTTCAATCCTGAGTTCTTGCGCGCCAAGGGCCTGCCGACGCCGGCCTGGATGGACAAGGCCCCTGACGAGCTTCCAAGCGTGTTTGAAGGCTGATGAAAACGATCCGGCGGTTTCTTGCGGCACTGTCCTTTGTGCTGGCATTGCAGGTGGTGGTGCTGTCATGCGTGGTGGCAAGCGGCGCCATTGCCCAAACCCAGGCTGCGTTCAACTTTGACGCTTGGGAAAAGGACGCGGTCATTGCCGAAGAGATGATCGCGAACAGCGCCCCGACGCCCCGGCTGGATGCGATCCGCGACACGCTCGTCGGCTGGCGCCGCCGCCTGGATGACGCCAAGAACATCAACGCAGCCCAGATAGAAACCCTGCAGCGCCAGCTAGCGGCCCTGCCGTCGCCGCCGGGGGATGGTGCCAGCGAGGCGCGTGAAACCAGCGAGCGGCGACGGCAACTGGGTGAACAATTATCGCGCGAACAGATCCCCAGCCTTGCCGCGATCGAGGGCTTTACCCGCGCCGAAAGCATTATTGGCCAGATCGACAAGCTGGTGCGTCAACGTCAGGCCACTGCCCTGTTGCGGCTGATGCCGTCGCCTGCAAACCCGTTGAACTGGTCTTCGGGGGCTGCGGTGCTGGAACAGGGCGTCAAGACCCTGTGGGCCGAAGCCGAAGGTGCATGGGAAAATCCGGTGCGCCGCGCCAAGCTGAATGACAATCTGCCCTTGATCCTGATCTGTGTGTTGCTGGCAGCGGCCTTGATGGCGCGTGGGCCGCAGGTGATGGAATGGCTGACAATGCGGTTGCAGACGGCAGCGGGCCTGCGGGCGCGCAATGCGATTGCGGCTTTGGTGTCTTTGGGCCAGATCGCCGTGCCGGTTCTGGGCATGTGGTTTCTGGTGGTGGCGATTGACGCCTCGGGGATGACCGGGCCGCGGATGTCGGCCCTGGTTGCGGCTTTGCCGAAGGCGGCTTTTGCGTTCTTTCTGGCACGCTGGCTTGGTGGCTGGCTTTTTCCGACCGATGAACGCGCCACGGCCGTCCGCCTGACGGATCGCCCGGCAGAGGCGCGTTTCCACGTCCTGATGATCGGTCTGATCGAGGCGCTGGAAACCTTCCGCACCGCCTTTACCACCGATGTGCGCCCGCCGCTGTCGCAAGCGGCGCAAGCGGTCTGGCTGGCGCCGGCGGTTTGTCTGGCGGCGGTGTTCTTGCTGCGGCTGGGGCTGTTGCTGCGCCGTCAGCGCAAGGCTGCCGCACAATTGGGTGAAAACGATGCCCTTGGCTTTCGCAACCGTATGGTGGCCCTTGTCGGCACCTTGATGGCGCTGGTGGGCATCATCGCGCCGATACTGGCGCTGATCGGCTATGTGACGGCGGCCAATTCGCTGATCTGGCCAACCGTGGGCTCTGCGGGTCTGATCGGCATCATCGTTCTGTTGCAGCGCTTCTTGACCGATATTTACGTGATGGTGACGCGCAGCAAGGACGACGGGCGCGAAGCGCTTGTGCCGGTGCTGATGGGCTTTTTGCTCAGCTTCGTGTCTTTGCCTTTGTTCGCCCTGATCTGGGGCGCGCGGCAAGCGGATCTGAGCGAGGTCTGGACCCGGTTCAATGCCGGGGTCAAGCTGGGCGATGCGACAATATCGCCGATCGCGATCTTGACGCTGATCGCGGTCTTTGTGATTGGCTATATGGTCACGCGGTTGATGCAAAGCGCCATACGATCAGCGATCTTGCCACGCACCAGGCTGACCAAGGGCGCGCAGAATGCCGCGGTGTCCGGGCTGGGCTATGTGGGCATCATTCTGGCAGCCCTGATTGCGGTGGCGACGGCGGGGATTGATCTTTCGGCGCTTGCGATTGTTGCAGGTGCCTTGTCGGTCGGTATCGGTTTTGGCCTGCAAAATATCGTCTCTAACTTTGTCGCGGGCATCATCTTGCTGATCGAGCGTCCGATATCCGAAGGCGATATGATTCAGGTCGGCGACCAGTTCGGGACGGTCAAGGGCATTTCGGTCCGCTCTACCTGGATCGAGACGTTTGACCGCACCGATGTGATCGTGCCCAACAGCGATCTGGTTTCAGGTGTGGTCACCAACCTGACACGCGGCAATCTTACCGGGCGGCTGATCATCCCGGTGGGGGTGGCTTATGGCACCGACACCCGCCGGGTTCAGGCGATGTTGCTGGAAATAACCGAGGCGCAGCCGTCGGTTTTGGTCAACCCCGCCCCAAATGTGTATTTCGTCGGTTTGGGGGGCGATAGTCTTAACTTCGAGATCCGCGCGATCTTGTCTGATGTGAATTTCAAACTCGATGTGCAATCGGAAATCCTGCATGAGATCACCACGCGCTTTGCCAAGGAAGGCATAGAGATACCCTTCGCGCAGCGCGATATCTGGTTGCGCAACCCCGAAACCCTGAAGCCCGTTCCAGCGGCAAAGGCAGTGGCACCCAAGGCGCCCCGCAAAGCCGCCAAACCCGCCCAAAGTGATCCGAGCATGATCAACAATGACCCAAGCCAGGAGGATGACCCCGAGTGAGCACGGCGCTGTTTCGCGATGATGCCTATCTGCGGGAAGCGGAAGGCACGGTTTTGGGGCTGACCGACGAAGGCGGCGTGATCCTCGACCGGTGCCTGTTTTACCCCACAAGCGGTGGCCAGCCCGGCGATAGCGGGGCGCTTGAATGGCAAGGCGGGCGGCTTGATCTGGCAACAAGCGTGAAGGGCGAGGGTGGTGCCATCGTTCTGGTGCCCTCGGCCCCGGCCGCATTGCCCAAGGCCGGCACCAAGGTGACCCAGCATCTGGACTGGGCGCGGCGCTATCGCCATATGCGGGTTCACACCGCGCTTCATCTTTTGTCGGTGGTCGTGCCCTTGCCGGTGACCGGCGGGCAGATCGGCACCGAAAAGGGGCGGCTTGATTTCGCCATGCCCGAACCACCCGAAGATGTGGCAGCGCTTGAGGCGGCCCTGAACGACCTGATCGCGCGCGATCTGGTGGTAAGCGATGACTGGATCACCGATGCCGAACTGATGGCCAATCCGGGGCTGGTCAAAACCATGTCGGTGGCCCCGCCGCAGGGCCAGGGCCGGGTGCGTCTGGTGCGCATCGGGCAGGGCGGCGATCAGGTTGACCTGCAGCCTTGCGGCGGCACCCATGTGGCGCGGACCGGAGAAATCGGTTTTGTTACAATCGGCAAGATTGAGAACAAAGGTAAGCAAAACCGCAGGTTCAACCTGTTGCTTGGCAACTGAGCGGCCTCAAGTGATCGTGAAAATCAGAAACATCTTGAAACTTCCCTTGAGACGGGGATAGTCGGCACGCAAGCGGCCGAGTCGAAAACTTGGCCAGAACCTGGGGCGCGTCGGCCTGCCAGCCGAGGCGAAAATACTGGAGCCATTTGGGTGCACATGCACCTAAGACGCCCATAAAAAGACCCGAACCTTTCCACAAGGGTTTCGGGCGGAGCTGAACAAGACATGTCGAATCCTGAGAAGGCCCTTTCTGGAGGGCCCGAAGACGAAGCCAGCTTAGCGGCTGATGATGCGCATTCGGCCCATAAACAGGGGATGGCGGCGCTTACGCTTGGTGCGATCGGCGTGGTTTACGGCGATATCGGCACCAGCCCGCTTTACGCGATGCGCGAGGCCTTGCGCCCCGTGGCCCATGACGGGCTGACGCGCGCCGAAGTGCTTGGGGTTGTCTCGCTGTTGATCTGGACGCTGATTTTGATTGTGACGATCAAATATGTGATGTTCCTTTTGCGCGCGGATAACCGGGGGGAGGGCGGCATTCTGGCGCTTTACACCCTGACGCGGCTGGCCATCGGGCGGCGCTCTTTACCGGTGCTGGCGCTTGGTATTGCGGGGGCCGCGCTGTTTTTGGGCGATGCGATCATCACCCCCGCGATCTCGGTCCTGTCGGCCGTCGAGGGGATTGAACTGGTCGCGCCATCCTTCGAGAAATACGTGCTGCCGGTGACCTTGGGCATCCTTATTGCGCTGTTTTTGGTGCAAAAACACGGCACCAAGACGATTTCGGTGGCTTTCGGGCCAGTCACGGCGCTGTGGTTTCTGGTTATGGGCGTTACCGGGGCGCGGCAACTGGCAACCGACTCCGGTGTTTTGGCATCCTTCAACCCGGTCTATGCGGTCACCTTTCTGGCGGATCATGGTCTGGTGGCCTTTATCGTCATGGGGGCGGTGTTTCTGGCGGTGACCGGGGCCGAGGCGCTTTATGCCGATCTGGGGCATTTTGGCAAAAAACCCATTCGCACCGCTTGGTTCATCCTGATTTTCCCGGCCTTGGTCCTGAACTATCTGGGGCAGGGCGCCTTGGTTTTGCGCGACCATTCGGCCCTTGAAAACCCGTTCTTCCTGATGGCGCCCGAATGGGCCTTGCCGCCGCTGGTGGCACTGGCCACCCTTGCCACGGTGATTGCGTCGCAAGCGGTGATCACGGGGGCGTTTTCCATGACGCGCGCGGCGGTTCAGCTTGGGCTTTTGCCGCGTTTGTCGATCGTGCACACTTCGGAAAGCCAAAGTGGCCAGATCTATATTCCGGCGGTCAACTGGATGCTTTTGATCGGCGTTTTGGCCTTCGTGATGACCTTCCGCAGCTCTGAGGCATTGGCCGCCGCATACGGGATTGCGGTGACAGGTGCGATGATCGTCGATTCGATCCTGGCGATCATCTACGCCTATAAGGGCTGGCGCTGGCCGATATGGCTGATCATTCCGATGGCCTTGCCTTTCCTGGGGCTGGAAGGCGCGTTCTTCTTGTCGAATATGACCAAGTTCTTTGCCGGGGGCTTTGTGCCCGCAGTGCTGTCGGTGACCATCGGGCTTTTGATGTTCAGCTGGTGGCGCGGCACGCAGCTTGCCATAGCGGCGGGGCAAAAGCAGATGGTGGATCTGGACAGCTTTGCCCGTTCGATGATGAAATCCTCGGTGCATGTGGTGCATGGAACCGCGTTTTTCCTGACATCGGATGCCAATGCCGTGCCGCCCGCGATGTTGCATAATATCAAGCACAATCGGGTGCTGCATGAACGCAATATCATCCTGACGGTGGAAACCGTGCGGGTGCCGGTTGTCAGCCCGCGCGACCGGGTGGATTACCGCCCGATCAATGACCGGTTCGGGCGCTTGATCTTGCGCTTTGGCTTCATGGAAACCCCGAATGTCAGCCGGGCCCTGGGGCGCGCGCGGCGCGAGGGGCTCAAGTTCGATGTGATGACGACGTCGTTCTTCCTGGGGCGGCGCAAAGTGATCTTGGGGTCGCGGATGGGGATAGCGCGGTTGCTGGACAAACTGTTCATCGCATTGGGCCGGTTTTCGGCAGACCCAAGCGAATTCTACCAATTGCCGCGCGACAGGGTGGTAGAGCTGGGCGCGCGCATCTCGGTCTGAGTGGCGCGCCCACCCCCGCCGCGCCCTGGAGTTTTTCTTCGGCGCCGGGCCAAAGCCCCTTGCAAGCCGGTGCCACGTCCCTGTAAACAACCCCGCACGGAGAGGTGGCCGAGTGGTCGAAGGCGCACGCCTGGA
>JBATTI010000013.1:0-5387 GCA_049670445.1 Albidovulum sp.
GCTGGCCTTGCTTTGGCGGGTGTTCAGCGGGCGCTGGTAGGGCGCAGCACCAGCCAGATCAGGCTGCCGCCCGCCAGCACAAGGAAAGGCAGCATGGCACGATTGACCGCCTGCCATCCGGCAATTGCGGTGGACCCCGAGCAATTCATCAAAACCCCCGATGACAGCGACGCCACCGTCACGCCCCCAAATACCACCAAGTCATTGATGCCCTGCAGGCGCCCCCGCTCCTCGGGCCGCTGGGCCGAGGTCAGAAGTGTGGTCGCCCCGATAAAGCCGAAATTCCAACCGATCCCCAGCAAGACCAGCGCAAGGTAGAATTGCGTAAGCTCGACCCCGGTCAAGGCCACGGCCCCTGCCGCGGATAGAATGGCAAGACCGATGCCCACAATCTTTGGCGCGCCAAATCGCACGATCAGATGGCCGGTAAAGAACGATGGGATATACATGGCAAGCACATGGCCGGTCACAACATGGCCCGCATCAAGCTTGTCAAAACCGCAGCCAACCACGGCCAGCGGCGTCGATGTCATCACCAGATTCATCAACGCATAGCTGACCATCGCACAGATGATCGCAACGCGGATGGTCGGATCGGCAAGCAGCTGTGCGCGGCTGCGGCCCTTGTCCGATCCTTTAAGCGGGGTCGGAGGACGGGGAATATCAAGCAAGAAGAACAGTGTAGCCCCCACAACGTTCAAAGCGACAATCGCAAGATAACTGCCAAGAAATGCCACAGGCAGCGTATCGGCGAGGCTGGTGGCCAAAGTCGGCCCGATGATCGCCGAAATCAGCCCCCCGGCCATCACCCAGGAAATCGCCTTGGGGCGGAATGCGTCCGAGGCAGTATCGGCAGCGGCGAAACGGTAAAAACCGTGGGCTGACATATAGATACCGGTCAAAAGGGAGCCGAGCAAAAAGATCGTGAACGAACTTTCGTAAAGCCCCCATGCACCGACGGCGGCACCAAGCGCACCGCCCACCGTGCCGCACCAAAACCCGGCCCGCCGCCCGTAGCGCTGCATAAGGGCCGACATCGGGGTAGCGGTCAGCATGGATCCAAGTACGATCATCGAGATCGGCAGCGTCGCCCAGCATGGGTTAGATGCCAAGCCCTGTCCGGCCAGACCGGCGATCACAAAGACCATGGGCATCTGGGAGCCCAGCACCGCTTGGGCCGCTACCAGCACCGCGACATTGCGCTTGGCGCGGGCATCTCCATCAGGGTGGATTGCAGTGTCATTCATGGTGCCAGCTAGTCCAGACAAATGAAGAGATGCAAGCCGAAAAAGACTGTATGGTCCGGGCCGGATGGTTTTGGCTTGATCATAAGGGCCAAGTTGAAAAGGGTATGGGCATGATCGGGCGGATTATCGAGGGTGATGCGGATCTGACGGAGGGGGCCGCTTGGATCTGTGCACAAGAGCCGCGTTTTACACCCGTTATCGCTGCGGTCGGCCCGTTGCCGCTCAGGCGGAATGCCGGGGGGTTTTCGGCATTGTTGGACATCATCATGGGGCAGCAAGTATCGGTGGCATCGGCGGATGCAATCTGGGGCAGGCTGGAAGCGGCGGGATTGACCAGGGCAGATACCGTGGCGGCCGCAAAGGAAGATGATTTGCGTGCTTGCGGCCTTTCACGGCAAAAGATCCGCTATGCTTTGGCTTTGGCGCAATCCGGGATTGACTATGACGCTTTGAAGGCCGCCCCGGATGATGAGGTCATTGCCGCTCTTGTCGCCTTGCCGGGCATTGGTCGCTGGACGGCGGAAGTTTATGCAATGTTTTCCCTTGGGCGCGCGGATGTCTTCGCCCCCGGTGATCTGGCCTTGCAAGAGGCCGCACGTTTGCTGTTCGATCTGTCCGAAAGGCCCGGCGAAAAAACCTTGCGGGTCATGGCCGAGGACTGGTCGCCATGGCGGGCGGTTGCAGCGCGCGCCTTGTGGGCTTACTACCGGCTTCGGAAAAGCCGTGAGGGGATCTGAATGACGCGGGAACTGCAGTTTGGGGTGAAAGAGGCGGCATCGGGCAAGGCACGCTCACTTGTGGTGTTTTTGCATGGTTACGGGGCAGACGGCGCCGATCTTCTTGGTTTGGCAGACCCTTTGGCACCGCATCTGCCAGACACCCGCTTCGTCGCACCAGACGCGCCCGAAGCCTGCGCGGGCAGCCCCATGGGGCGGCAGTGGTTTCCGATACCATGGATCGACGGATCCTCTGAAGCGGCGGCGGCCGAGGGTCTGGCACGGGCTACGATCGATCTGAACGCGTTTTTGGACCAACAGCTTGCCGCAACCGGTCTGGGGCCAGAGCGGCTTGCGATTGTCGGCTTTTCGCAAGGCACGATGATGGCGCTGCATGTCGCACCGCGCCGCGCCCAGCCTATTGCGGGTATCGTCGCCTTTTCCGGCAGGCTTTTGCAGCGTGAGGCGCTGGCCGCCGAGGCGATCTCAAAACCACCGGTGCTGCTTATCCACGGCGATGCCGATGAGGTGGTGCCATTTGCGGATATGGGGCTGGCTGGCCGCGCCTTGACCGATGCGGGATTTGAAACCTACGGCCATGTGTCAAAAGGGACGGGCCACGGAATTGCGCCCGACGGGCTTTCGGTTGCTTTGCAATTTCTTAAAGGCCGGCTGTGAAGGCCTTGCACATCCATGCAAAGCCACTAAGTTAAGGGGGTGGAATGGGGAATCTTTCGATGTATGTAGTCTTTGTTACCGTCGTTTCAGCTGTGGTTCTTGCAAGCGCTTCTTTGGCCGTAATGCCAAAGGCCAAGCTTGCGAAAGTTGCCGCCCGATCACGCGGCCAGCGCCGCTAAATCATCCACGCGAACCTATCGGGCATTGATGGGCTGCGGTTGCGCGGCCCTGTTTGGGCTTTTTCGGGCGGCCCGACAGCATCAGGCAAATGCTTGCGGATCGATACTGATTCCAACCTTTCGATAACGAATTCTGAAATTGATCATTTCATATGGCCTGCCAAGCACGTGATTGTCACAGATCTGCTGCAAATCAGGGTTATATCGGGCTTGTCAGGAAAAAAACGCTATATATAGTTGTGGGTAAGTTGGTGCGGGCGTCCGCCCTAAGGGAACTGCAAGGCGGATTGGTCGATATCGGAGTGTTCAATGCTCGATAGAATCGAAGATCTTGAATTCAGGACCGGCTTTGTGCGCGAACCGGCGGCGTTAAAACGCTGCCCGGCACTTGTGCTGAATGCTGATTACCGTCCGTTGTCCTATTACCCCTTGTCGCTATGGCCATGGCAGGATGCGATCAAGGCGGTGTTCTTGGATCGCGTGACCATCCTGGCGGAATATGATGAAGTTGTGCATTCGCAACGAAGCGCCTTCCGAATACCCTCGGTCGTGGTGCTGAAAGATTATGTGAAACCTCAAAAGCGCGTGGCCTTCACGCGCTTTAATCTTTTTTTACGGGATGAATTTTGCTGCCAGTATTGCGGCTCGCGCGGTGATCTTACCTTTGATCATGTCTGCCCCCGGTCAAAGGGCGGGGTTACCAGCTGGGAAAATGTCGTCGCGGCCTGTTCGCCCTGCAACCTCAAAAAGGCGAACAAATCCCTGAAACACTCGGGCCTTCATCTGCGCAAACCGCCACATCAGCCAAATGCCCAAGAGATGCAAAACATCGGCCGCCGCTTTCCGCCGAATTTCTTGCACGATAGCTGGATGGATTTTCTGTATTGGGACGCAGAACTCGACGCGTGATCTTTACCTTTCGACAATCCCGGTTCATCTTCTCTCCAAATCGTTCAGGGGAGTAATTTTGTGACGGATACGTTTTTCAAACCCATCTCTGGCATGCAGATGCCGCGCTTTGCCGGTATCGCCACCTTTATGCGCCTGCCACATGTCCCGCTTGATCATCCGAAGATCGGTGATGTGGAAATTGGCCTGTTGGGTCTGCCTTTTGACAGTGCCGTGTCGAACCGCCCCGGTCCGCGCCATGGGCCGCGCGCGATGCGTGATGCCTCGACGATGATCCGCGCAGAACACAGCATTCACCGCATTCGCCCGTTTGAGGCCGCCGCTTGCGCAGATCTGGGCGATGTCGGTCCCAATCCGGTCGATGTGATGGACACGCTTGACCGGTTCTCGGCCTATTACACCGACCTTAAGAGACGCGGTATTCGCCCGTTATCGGCGGGCGGCGACCATCTGTGCACCTTGCCGATTTTGCGCGGGATCGCCCGCGACAATCCGCTGGGGCTTATTCACTTCGACAGCCACACCGATCTGTACCCGGCTTATTTCGGTGGCAAGGTTCTGACCCATGGCAACCCGTTCCGATCAGCGGTGGAAGAGGGGCTTTTGGACCCTAAGCGCATGGTGCAGATCGGCATTCGTGGATCGGCATATGATTTTGACGATATCGATTTTGCCAAGGCGCATGGGATCCGTATCATCCGCATGGAAGAGGTTTTCGCCCGCGGCATTCCCGATGTGATGGCCGAGGCGCGCGAGATTGTCGGGCAAATGCCGACCTATCTTTCCTACGACATCGACTTTGTCGATCCCTCGGTGGCACCCGGCACCGGCACGCCGGAATGGGGCGGACCGAACGCCTATCAGGCCATGCAGGTGGTCCGCGAATGTATGGGGGTTGATATCGTCGGCGCCGATGTGGTGGAGGTGTCGCCACCTTTCGACCCATCCGGTAATACCGCCTATCTGGGTGCAACCATCATGTTCGAAATTCTTTGCGTGATGGTCAAAGCCCTCAAAGGCTAGGCCTGTCAGGTCGCGGGGGCGCAAACCCGCAAGAAGCGTCCATTGGATCGAACCCAATGGACGCCCCTAAAGGGGCGGATAGCCCTTTTTCTTATTTCTGTGCGGCCGTGATGATGATCTCGACCAGATAATCTGGTGTGGCAAGCTTGGATTCGCCGGTGGCGCGGGCAGGGGCGTGACCGGGCGCAACCCAGGCATCCCAAACCGCATTCATCTTGTCGAAATCAGCCATATCGGCCAGCCAGATTTCGGCGCGCAAGATGCAGGTCTTGTCCGATCCCGACAATGCCAGAAGCCGTTCGATCTTGGCCAGAATCTCATGGGTTTGGCTGGTGGCATCGCCTGTCGGCTCGCCCACCTGGCCGGCAAGATAGATGACGCCATTATGGATAACGGCGGGCGACATGCGCTTGCCGGTCTCGTGACGGATGATATCGGACATTATTCTCTCCTTGGGGTCTGATCGCAGGTCCGACATAGCCAAGCCGGGGCCCACCTGCCAGTCAAAACCGCAATAACGGTATAAGACGGCCTGAGAGGTACGGGTATTTTGCTTGGGGCTGCCGCTGGGGCGTCGGTGAAAATCGAGGCGATGCGCTGACAGGCCGTTTTGAAAGGCTCTGTCGGCCAGCAGA
>JBATTI010000014.1:0-5754 GCA_049670445.1 Albidovulum sp.
GGCAACAAGATCAACAGCCCGCAGATGCGTCCGACCCAGTCGTTCAGCCAAGGGCTGCCAAAGGGCGTACGGTGGGTGCATTCATGTTCCAGCGTGAAAAGGAAAATGATCGCCACAGCTTGGATCGGCAATAAAAGCGGCCAGCCCGGAACCTGCCCGCCAATCAGCAATGCCGTCAACGCAATAAGCCCCAGATGCTGCACCAGATGCGTCAGGCCTGCGCGGTTGCTGGTGGCGGTCAGCCGGGATTTTTGCTCGGCTGACAGGGCGGATAGGAAGGCCTTGTGATCCATCGGCCTATCTTGGAATATCGAAACCCGCCGGGGCAAGTTCGAAATTCTCGAACAAAAAACCGGGGCTGACGGTGCAGCCAACCAAGGCCCAACCACCGGTGCTGCGCGCGGCTTGCCAGTGATCGGGCGGCACGATGATTTGCGGCGCTTGGCCCGCCATCAGATCAGCGCCCAAAACGTGGTCCTTCGCCGGCCCTGCCGCCGTCGCGGCCAATGACAAGATCAGCGGCGCGCCTGCGTAAAAATGCCAGATCTCGGCGGCATCGACCCGGTGCCAATGGCTTTGCTCGCCAGCCTTGAGCATGAAATAGATACAGGTGCCCGCCGAACGGCCCTTGCCCTCGGCCTCCCAAGTCTGGCGGTACCAGCCACCCTCGGGATGCGGGGCAAGGGAAAGGCCCTTTATGACCTCATCTTCGGTCATGCGCGCAAGATCGAGGCCCCGGCATATTCTGCCGTCTCACCCAGCATCTCTTCAATGCGGATCAGCTGGTTATATTTCGCCAACCGGTCTGACCGCGCCAGCGATCCGGTCTTGATCTGCCCGCAATTGGTGGCCACCGCCAGATCGGCAATGGTACTGTCTTCCGTCTCACCCGAACGGTGCGACATCACGCTGGTATAGCGTGCCCGGTCCGCCATCCGCACCGCATCCAGGGTTTCGGTCAGGGTGCCGATCTGGTTGACCTTGACCAACAGCGAATTGGCGCAACCCTTGGCAATGCCTTCGGCCAGACGCGCAGGGTTGGTGACGAACAGATCATCCCCGACAAGCTGGCATTTGGCGCCCAGCACATCGGTCAGATGCTTCCAGCCCGCCCAGTCATCCTCAGAACAGCCATCCTCGATAGAGATGATCGGATAATCCGCCACCAATGCCGCAAGATATGCCACGTTTTCTTCGGGGCTGAAGGTCTTGCCCTCACCGGCCATCACATATTTGCCGCCCTTGAAATATTCGGTCGCGGCACAATCCAGCGCCAGATGAATATCTTCGCCGGGGCGGTAGCCGGCCTTTTCGATGGATTTGAGGATGAAATCCAAAGCCTCGCGCGCCGAACTCAGGTTGGGCGCAAAGCCACCCTCATCGCCGATGCCGGTCGAAAGGCCCGCTGCCGACAGCTCTTTCTTCAGGGTGTGGAACACTTCCGCCCCCATCCGTACCGCTTCGCGGATATTTTCCGCGGCCACCGGCATGATCATGAATTCTTGGATATCAATCGGGTTGTCGGCATGTTCGCCGCCATTGATGATATTCATCATCGGCACCGGCAACACCCGCGCCGAGGTTCCGCCGACATAGCGGTACAAGGGCTGTGCGGTGAATTCTGCCGCAGCCTTCGCCATCGCCAATGACACACCCAAAATCGCATTGGCACCAAGGCGCGCCTTGTTGGGCGTGCCGTCCAATTCGCACATCAACCCGTCAAGCGCCACCTGTTCGGTTGCATCTTCGCCCACCAGATTTTCGGCGATCTCGCCATTGACGGCGGCAATCGCCTCAAGCACGCCCTTGCCCATATAGCGCGCCTTGTCGCCATCGCGCTTTTCCACCGCCTCATGCGCGCCGGTCGAGGCGCCCGACGGGACAGCGGCACGCCCCATTGTGCCGTCTTCCAAAAGCACATCCACCTCGACAGTGGGGTTGCCACGGCTGTCAAGTATTTCGCGGGCGTGAATATCGACGATGGTGCTCATTGGGGTCTCCTGACACTTACAGACTGCGGGGGGCCAAAGCCCTGTTCCGGCGGTGTTTACTCTGCCGCCGCGCCCAAGGAAAGGGTGCGCTGGCGCAAACGCCTTTCACGCGCCAGCGTATAAAGCCCCGAAGCGATGATGATCGCCGAGCCGAGCAGCATCAGCGTGTCGGGGCGTTCATCGAAAACCACCATGCCAATGATGATCGCGAAAATCAGCCGCGAATAGC
The DNA here is from genome assembly GCA_049670445.1 of Albidovulum sp. GTDB lineage: Bacteria > Pseudomonadota > Alphaproteobacteria > Rhodobacterales > Rhodobacteraceae > TMP-24. The sequence goes on from JBATTI010000014.1 coordinate 2,221, forward strand.
GAAACGGCGTGATCACCGACATCTCACCCGCCCGCATGGCTGACATGATCGCCCAGTAGGACGCGACACCAAACGCCAAGGCGCCCAGCAGATAGACAACCTGCACCCCGCTTGGCCAGACCGCACCCCCCGACCGCGCCAGCATCATCGCACCCAAGACTGCGACCGCGACAAAGCCCCATGAGCCCACCTGCATGGTGCCGATCCGCGCGGGGATCTGCCGTGTTGCCAGATCCCGCAAAGTCAGCCCCGCGACGGACAGCACAGCCCAAAGGGCAGGGGGGCGAAACCCCTCAAACCCCGGCCTGATCACGATCAAAACCCCTATAAAGCCCACCATAATCGCGGCCCAGCGTCGCCAGCCGACCTTTTCGCCCATAAACAAGGCCGCCCCACAGGTGACCGCCAAAGGCATCGCCTGCAAGATCGCCGAGACGACCGAGATGGGAATAAGCGACAGCGCCGTCACAAACCCTAATGTGCCGATCATATCCCCAAGGTGGCGCCAAAGAACGGTTCGGTTGAAAGCTTCCTTGGACCAGATACTTTGGCCCTGCATCGCCGCCATTGCCGCAAAAACCGGCGTGCCGGCCACCCCCAGCATCAGCAATATCTGCCCGGTCGGCAGATCGGCGGCCGTCAGCTTGATGAACATATCTTCCATGGCAAAGCCTGCCATCGCGGCCACCATCAGCATAATGCCGCGCAGGTTTTCCATTTTTGTGCCGTCAGCCCTTCTTCAACCTGGTGCCAAACAGCTCCAACCGGTGGCCAACCAACTTATAGCCAAGCTTCGCGGCAATGCGTTCTTGCAAGGCCTCGATATCGGGATCGACAAATTCGATGACCTTGCCGCTGTCCAGATCAATCAGATGGTCATGATGGCTGCGCTCGGCATCCTCATAGCGCGCCCGCCCGTCACCAAATTCCAGCTTGTCCAGAATGCCTTCCCCGTCAAACAGCTTCACCGTCCGGTAAACCGTGGCGAGTGAGATTTTGGGATCGACCGCGCAAGCGCGTGCATAAAGCACTTCGGCATCGGGGTGATCGGGCGATTCCTCCAAAACCTGTGCGATGATCCGGCGCTGACCGGTCATCCGCAGGCCCTTGGCCTCGCAACGCTCAATGATGGATTGCTTCATTGCCTGCCGTCCCCGCATCCGTTGTCCGGGTTTAGGGTAAATCCGGCACTGGGAAAAGTGCGGAAATGCGAAATAAAGAACCAGCCGCCATGCCAGTCAGGCGGATCGCGCGAAACCAAGCGGCAATCGGGGGTATCGCGACACGGCGGTGCGCGGCGCTGCGGTCTGCGCAAGCCGCCACGCCCCGCAATGCCACTTGCCAAAAATTGCAAAAGCGTTCTCGACACGCAACGGCCTTCATTGGATGGCGGCTTAGCGGTAGCCATGCGGTAAAAGGGTGCAGTCGCTACCCCCTTCGACGGCCCGCTTTCACAAGAAAACACTTTTCACCAGAACGGCTGGACCCGGCGAAGATCCTTCGCGCTGCGCCTCTGGAGCCAGTCGAAAATTACCGGTCGCCATGCGATCTGATACCCGGCACGATTGCCCATTTTGCTAAACGTCGGCGGACACAGATTGAAGAATGTTTGCTGCGCAAACTGTGTGTGCCTTGGCACCCTTGGGAGGTTTCGTTGACGTTATCTGATCTATCTGAATTTGCGTTCGGTTTGTTTTCCGGTTTCTCATTACTTTGTGAGCCAGCACATGCAGAAAAGTATCCCCGAGCCGGTGCGATCCCGAAGACGTCCGCGTCTTCCCCGGATACGGGGCGTTTCTTGACGCCATGGCAGACACCAAAGATCCTGAACATGCGCATCGCAAAGAACAGTATGGACGCAACTTCAATCCAAGCAGTCCACCAGGCGACGTACAGCGTTTCGATGTGCTCAAACGTGCAAAATGCCGGAAGCCGGCAAAGGTGACCCACTGATCAGCGTGAGGTCACGACATCGCTAACGCAACGCGGCTGGGTTCGGAATGTGCATAAAGTGCTGACAGCTCAGGTAGTGCGGGCACGGCGCCAGCAAGCGTTCCATTGGCAACGCGCTTGCGCAGTTCGCTGCGGGTCAAAATCGGCGCGGCACGCGCGCCATAGGCCTTGGCCACCGGTTGCGATGCCAAATCCGGGATCAACGCAAACAGTCTCATACGATTTAACACAGACAGATTTTCCACCGCATAGGGGCCGGGATAAAAGCTTTCGCTGGGGATATTGTTCGAAATCAGCGTGGCATGCTGATCCAGCAGAACATGCACATAGCTTACGGTGTTGCGCCTGCGCGCATAGGATGCCAGCGACGTTTCTTCGGCAAGATGCCTGGCGCGCACATAATATGTGCCCGAGGTGTCGTGATTTGCCATGAGGATACAATGTTGCGGTGACACAACAAGTGCGCGCTGGTTGCCCAAATTACCGGGCTTGATGCGCACCGGTACATATTGCTCCGGAAGCGGCGCGTCTTGATTGCTGATGTCAGAACGGGCCGCCCAGCGTATGGGCATGGGCCCATGTTCAAGCGTCGTGACCATATCACCCAGAGCCAGCTCTTCCACAGGTGTTTCCCCATTCGGGGTTGCGATCATGGTTCCCGTTGTGAAACAGGGAATGCCAATAGAATTGAGCGCCGAGGCACTATCGACCTGATCGGGGGTGACGCCATATAGCGTGACGCTTTCGCCATTGGGAAATGTCAGGATGGCGTGACCTGTGCCGTCGCCAATTGTGTCACTGACAACGACATCCCAGGCGTTGACGGCATTGCCGTTCGCATCGGTCAGGCCGGTGACGTCAAACTGGTCGATGGTGGTGCCATCGCCAATGTCGGACATATCGAAATAATATATCTCGTCCGCGCCGTCGCCGTCGCCGAAGACAACCGTATCACGGGTACCATCGGAGTTCAGTTCGATGAAATCGTCGCCCGCACCGCCTTCGATGGTATCCTGACCTGTACCGTCCGTGATCCAGTCGCTGCCACCGCCGCCAACCAGGCTGTCATCACCGGTGTTGCCAGAGATGTCTTCATCGCCCGCGCCGCCGATGATCGTGTCGTTGCCATCCCCGCCTTCAAGGTTGCCCCCGCCATCGCCCCCGTCGATGTAATCATCGCCATCCCCGGCGCGCAGGTCATCTGCTCCCGAGCCACCGATGAGCGTGTCATTACCGCCGCGCGAGAAGACGTAGGAAATGTCATCGGTACGCGCCGACAGGTCAAAATAATCGCCCTGGTCTGTGCCCGACAGTTCTTCGATTTCGCTGAAGGATATCGTATCGGTGCCATCGGTGATGGTGCCCGTTTCAGCATCTGTAAAGGTAACCGTCACGCCGCCGGTGGTCAGATTGGCAAGGTCTATGTAATCTGAATCGGTTCCGGTTTCGCCACCCACGATGGTGTCATTGCCAAACCCGTTTTCGACGACGAAGTCATCGCGATCCGCGCCGCCATCCAGATAGTCGTCACCGGTGCCGCCATAAAGCGTGTCGTCACCAGTACCGCCATAAAGGGAATCA
>JBATTI010000015.1:0-2748 GCA_049670445.1 Albidovulum sp.
CAACCTTCGAAGGAGCAAACAAATTCGAAAGAGCCGTTTTATCGAGGCCCAGATTATCGGGATGATCAAAGAACAAGAAGCTGGGATGCCAGCGGCTGAGGTGTGGCTGTCAACGGCGGCGTAAGAACCTGCCACCGGGGCGGAGCAAAAGTCGTCCATTTGGTGCCGCGCCTTGGGGCGTGATGCCCCCAAGTAGCAAGCACGTTCCAAGGCGCGTTGGCCGTCAGGCCAATATGATGATGTTTTAGGTTTTGGCGCGCTTTGATTTGCTCTGATTGAGCCTGTAGCTTTCACCATTCATTTCCAGAATGTTGACGTGATGAGTCAGTCGATCTAGCAGCGCGCCTGTCATGGTAAGCCGAGGTGGCGATCTTTGAATACTCCAACGGCTTCTACAATTCGCGTCGACGCCGTACAGCACTGGGGTGGAAAACCTCCGTGGCCTTCGAGCGGAAGGTGGCATAAACGAGTGCCGGGGGCCGCACAAAACCGCGATAGGTTCAACCCTGATCGCGCAGCCTGGAGGTCAGGTAGGCGTCGTTTGCGGAACTTCATTCATGATGCAGCATCCGGTACTGTCGGCTCTGATCCGATATTTTCTGCACATAGCCCGAACGTCCGGATCTTGATGTTTGGGTCAGTTGATGACGCGAAGGTCAAAGTCATCTGACGTTTAACATCAGGCAAAGTCGACGGCCCTGTCACCATCAGCGTCTTTCAAGCGGGTCGGCAATCCGATCCGGTTCAGCAGGCTGATGAAGGGCTTGGGGTCGAGATCTTCGACATTTGCCATCCGGCCCACATCCCATGTGCCGTCGGCGATCAGCATCGCGGCGGCGACCGGGGGTACGCCTGCGGTGTAAGAGATGCCCTGGCTGCCCACCTCGTTGTAGGCGTCCTTGTGATCGGAGACGTTATAAACAAAGACCTCGGCCGGCTTGCCGTCTTTGGTGCCCTTCACCACATCTCCGATACAGGTCTTGCCGGTATAATCCGGCGCAAGGCTGGCCGGGTCGGGCAGCACGGCCTTGACCAGTTTGAGCGGAATTACCTCAAGCCCTTCGGCGGTTATTACCGGTTGTTCGGACAAAAGCCCAAGGTTTTTCAACACGGTAAAGACGTTGATATAGTGATCGCCAAAGCCCATCCAGAAACGTACATCGGCATCCGGATAGCGGTTGGCCAGTGAATGCACCTCATCATGGCCGGTCATATAGGCCTTTTGCTTGCCGACAACGGGCAGATCATATTCATGACCAACCTCGAACATGGTGTTGGTCTGCCACGCACCCTTTTGCCAGCTATAGACCGTACCAGTGAATTCGCGGAAATTGATCTCGGGGTCGAAGTTGGTTGAAAACCATTTGCCGTGGGAACCCGCGTTGATGTCGACAATGTCGATGCTGGTCACCGTATCAAGATAATCATCCGCCGCCAGCCGCGCATAGGCGTTCACAACACCCGGATCAAAGCCCACGCCCAAGATCGCCGTCACACCGGCGGCAGCGCAAGCCTCGCGCCGCTTCCATTCGTAATTGCCGTACCAGGGCGGGGTTTCGCAGATTTTTTCGGGGTCTTCATGAATGGCCGTGTCCATATAGGCCACGCCGGTATCGATGCAGGCCTGAAGCACGGTCATATTGACGAAAGGAGAACCTACGTTGATCACGATCTGCGCGCCGGTTTCGCGGATCAGCGCGGCCACAGCTGGCGTATCCATCGCGTCCACAGCATGGGCCTGGAACACGCCCGGCACTTTCATCGCGGATTTTTCGTGAACCGATGCAATGATCGCCTCGCATTTCGACGCCGTGCGGCTGGCAATATGCAAATTCCCCAGCACGTCGTTATTTTGTGCACATTTATGCGCCACAACCTGTGCGACGCCACCGGCACCAATGATCAATACATTCCGTTTCACTTCGGCTGCTCCTTATTTTCTGGACAGAGGAAGGCGAGAGGCAAAGCTCTCAAGACAGGCTAGAGGCGTAGTCCTCATAGCCAAATTCGCGCACCAGACGGACAGAGCCGTCCAATTCGCGGATTGCGATGGCGGGCATATTCACGCCGTTAAACCAGTTCTTCTTAACCATGGTGTAACCGGCGGTATCTTGCACCGAAATCCGGTCGCCCACGTGCAAAGGCGTCGGGAATTTGAATTCACCAAAGATATCGCCAGCCAAACAGGATTTGCCGCAGATCATATAGTTATGCGGGCCCTCATTCGGGGCGATCTTGGCGGTTTCGCGGTAAATCAGCAGATCCAGAAGATGCGCCTCGATCGAGCTGTCGACAATCGCCAGATCCTTCCCGTTGTTCAGGATATCAAGCACCGTCAACTCCAGCGTCGTCGAATTGGTAATCGCGGCCTCGCCGGGCTCAAGATAGACCTGCACGCCGAATTTCTCAGCAAAAGCCTTCAGCCGCGCGGCAAGCCGGTCAACCGGATAGCCCTCGCCGGTGAAATGGATGCCGCCGCCAAGGCTGATCCACTTGACCTTTGCCAAAAGCGGGGCGAATTCCGCCTCGATCCGGCCAAGCTGCTGGTCGAACAGATCAAAATTACGATTCTCGCAATTATAGTGAATCATGAAGCCGGAAATTTGGTCGATCACCCCGGCGATCTTGTCCGCATCCCATTCGCCCAAGCGGCTGAAGGGCCGCGCCGGATCAGCCAGATCAAAGCCCGAGGTTGAAAACCGCGGATTCAGCCGCAGCCCGCGTTCGATATGGGCGGATTGGTTGCCG
>JBATTI010000016.1:0-8321 GCA_049670445.1 Albidovulum sp.
GGCCAGCAGTGCGGCCTTGCCGCGCCAATGCGCATCGAACCCGGCATCCTCCACCGCCTCCCAGATCATCCCCCATTCGGCGGCCTGACGGGCGCTGATCTTGTCGGCAAACAGCATCGCCCCCATGGCGCGGGCAAAACCGATCTGGCGCGGCAGCCAATCGGTGCCGCCCGCATCCGGGATAAGGCCGATACGGGTGAAGGCCAGAATAAAGCTTGCGGATTTGGCCGCGATCACGACATCGGCGGCAAGCGCTAGATTGGCCCCCGCCCCGGCGGCGGCACCATTGACCGCGGCAATCACCGGCACCGGGCAATCATAGATCGCCCTGAGCAAAGGCTCATATTCCTCGCGCAAAACCTTGCCCAGATCAACTTCGGCCAGATCGCCCGCATCGCCCAGATCCTGGCCAGAGCAAAACGCCCGCCCTGCCCCGGTCAAAACCAGAACCCGCGCCGCGTTGCTTGCCCGAAGGGTCGCATCAAGCAGCTCGGCGCGCATATCGCGGCTGAGCGCATTCATGACCTCGGGCCGGTTGAGGGTGACAATCGCCACGCCGTCTTCAAGGGTGTAGGAAATGGTTCGATAATGCATGGGCTGCCTTTCAATCGCTGGGCCTCGTTTGGCGATACGGGCCCAAGGGACGTTCAACGCTTGGGCGAGCGGTCCAAGATCCGGCGCAATTCAACTTCTTCCTCGGCGCTTAATGCGTCAACCGCCACCGATGCCCCGGCGCCGCGCCGCCGAAGGTAAAACCCCGCACCGGCAATTGCCGCGATCAAGGCCGCCGGCCCCATCAGCCACAAGACCAGATTGATCCCCCGGGCGCGCGGGCTGAACAAGATAAACTCGCCATAGCGCGCCACCAGATAGTCGATCACCTGATCGTCGCTGTCGCCGGCAAGCAGACGTTCGCGCACGACCAGACGCAGATCTTTGGCGATATCGGCGTTCGAATCGTCGATGTTTTCGCCTTGGCATACCGGGCAGCGGATCAGCGTGGAAATTGCGCGTGCGCGGCGTTCCAGCACCGGGTCGTCCAGAACCTCGCTCGGTTGAACCGCAAGCGCCAGCCCGCTTTGCAGGCAAAAGATCGCGATCAGAACCATGCGCATCATTGCCCTTACTCCGACGGGGTGGCGAAGGCGGCGTTGCGGGGCGCAGAGCGGGTGCCCGCGGCGATGCGCAAGCGCCGGTCGCTTAGGCTGATCGTGCCGCCAAGGGCCATCAAGATCGCCCCGGCCCAGATCCAGTTCGCGAAAGGCTTGAGGTAGCTGCGCACCGCCCAGCCGCCATCGGCCTGCGGATCACCCAAGACCAGATAGATATCGCGCAGCACGCCGTTTTGAATGGCGGCTTCGGTGGTGGCCATTTCGGCCACCGGATAGACGCGCTTTTCGGGGTGAAGCATGCCGACCAATGCGCCCGCCTTTTCCACCCGCATATCGGCGCGGGTATAAAGGTAATTCGGCCCCCTGCCTTCGCTGACCTTAGCCAAAGTCACCTCATAAGCGCCAAGATCGAAGCTTTCGCCGGGGTGCAAGGTGCGGATGTCTTCAACGCTCCACGCGGTCATCGCGGCCACGCCGATGAAGGTGACGCCGACGCCCGCATGGGCCGTGGCCTTGCCCCAATCGGCGCGCGGCAAACGCCCAAGGCGGGCCAGTTTGCGCCCCGAACGCAGCCAAAGTTCGGTGATGGCGCCACCGATAAGCCACATGCCAAGACCGGCGCCAATTGGTGCAAGGGCCGATTTCTGGGTCTGAACCGCGAAGGCCAAGGCCACGATCGCCAGCGCCAGGATCAGCGCAGGCCCAAGTGAGCGTGCCCCCTGCCCAAGCCGCCCGCGTTTCCACGGCAAGATCGCCCCCAGCGGCAAGATCACCGCAAGGACCACCATGAAGGGGCTGAAGGCCTTATCGAAAAACGGCGCGCCCACCGATAGTTTGCGGTCAAAAAACAGCTCGGCCACCAAGGGCCAGAGGGTGCCGAAAAAGACCACAAGGGCGGCCACGGCAAGCAGGATATTATTGGCCACAAGGGCGGATTCGCGGCTTATCAGGCGAAAGGCACCCTTGGCCTGCATCGATGCCCCGCGCAGGGCAAAAAGCGTCAGCCCGCCGCCGATGAAAACCGCAAGGATGGCCAGAATAAACACGCCGCGTTCGGGATCATTGGCAAAGGCATGAACCGAGGTGATCACCCCCGAGCGCACGATAAAGGTGCCGATCAGCGAAAAGCCAAAGGCCAGAATCGCCAAAAGCACCGTCCATGATTTCAACGCCTCGCGCTTTTCCACCACGATTGCAGAATGCAACAATGCCCCCGCGATCAGCCATGGCATGAAGGATGCATTCTCGACCGGATCCCAAAACCAGAACCCGCCCCAGCCCAGCTCATAATAGGCCCACCACGATCCAAGGGCGATGCCGATGGTCAGGAATATCCACGCGGCCAGCGTCCATGGCCGCACCCAGCGCGCCCATGCCGCATCGACGCGGCCCTCGATCAGGGCGGCAATGGCAAAGGAAAACGCCATGCTTAGCCCGACATATCCAAGGTAAAGGAAGGGCGGGTGAAAGGCCAAGCCGGGGTCTTGCAGCAATGGGTTAAGATCACGCCCGTCAAAGGGCGGCATTGCAAGCCGCAAGAACGGGTTTGAGGTGAACAGAATGAAGGCCAGAAACGCGACGCCGATCATCGCTTGCACGCTTAACACCCGCGCCTTCAGCCTTGGAGGCAAGGCCGCCCCGAACCACGCCGCCGTCGCACCAAACCCCGCAAGGATCAGCACCCAAAGCAGCATCGAGCCTTCATGATTGCCCCAAACGCCCGCAATTTTGTAGAGCATCGGCTTGGCGGTGTGCGAATTTCCGACCACGATTTTCAGCGAAAAATCCGAGGTGACGAATGCATGCATCAAGGCCGCGAATGAGATCACCAAAGCCGCGAAATGCAGCGTGGCCAGCGGGCCGCCAAGCGCCATCCAGCGCAGGCGCCCGGTTTGCGCGCCGATCAGTGGCAGGCTTGCCTGCAGGGCTGCGAAAACCAGCGCGAGGATAAGGGCGAAATGGCCAAGTTCTGTGATCATCCGCCTAGCATAGAGCGAAGTCAGCGGCCCGCCAATGGGCTGCGCGCCGATGCCGCGCCTCAATCGCGGTCGCGGGTCCGGCGCAGTTCTTCCAGGGCGCGATTGTCATCACCGGCCGCCGTGGGCGCATTGCCCGGTGCCGGTATCTGGCCGGGTTTTGCGCGAAAATAATGCGCCTCGCGCGCGCCGAAATAAAACCCGACAATGGCGGCAAGCAGCCACCACAAGGGTTCGGGCACATAGTTCAACCCGATCATCCGTTCGGCAAATTTCACCGGATCGACCATCGCATAGATGAACAACCCCAAGGTCCCCAAGGCCAGCATCGGACGCGGAAGCCGGTTCAACCCGTTGACGAACCTGTCAAAAAAGCCAAGTGAGACATATTTGAATTCTTCACCATGTTCATCCAGAGCGGCGATATAGGCCTCATGCGCGGCCTGCATCTTTTTGGTGGCATTTGGCAAAAACACCTCGGCCACGCCGGTTGCCGCATCGCCCAGGGCCTTGGTTGTGGCGGCCTGCCCGAATATCTTGCCGATCAGCCCCATCTGGCGGTCCTTTCGCGGTGCTGGGCGTCGGTCAGCCAAAACCGGGATGAGATGAATTCTTCCGCGCGCAAGATCCAGCCGCCCTTCGATCCGTTCTTGCGCCGCGCATATTTGCGGCTTTGCGGGCGGGCATCGGCCAAGGCGTAGTAATAATTGCGCCGCGCGATTCCGTAGGCATCGGCAAACAAGGCAGGGTCAGGCGCCGCGGCTTGATGGGCGGCCGCGATGGTCTGGGGGCCAAGGGCGCCGTCAACCGCAAGATCGTGCCCCATATCGACCAGCAGGCGCTGCAAGATCTTCACCGCATTGCCGCCCGAATTCACATACATATCGAAGACCGAGGGCTGCACCGCCTCTGGCAAGTCATCCAGATGCGGGCGGCGATAGTAATGTTCGACAAAAATCTCGGCGGCTCTGGCGCGGGTAAGGGCCTTTACATCGGCGGTATTGGTGCGCCCGTCGCGGTTCAGATCCAGCCCAAGCCGGCGCATTGTCGCCAGCGTCACCCCGTATTTGGTGGCCCCGCCGGGATCGTCCGGGTCATTCACATAGCCGCCTTCGCGGGCGACAATTTCATTGGCGATTTCGGCCACGGTTTTCATCAAAGATCCCCCAGATATGCCGGGTAAGGATCTTCAAGAAAGGTTAATTCGTCGCAGCCGCGGCGTTCGGATCAACATAGGTGCCGTTGGCCTTGAGCGCGTCGATCACCTCTTTTGGCATGTAGGTCTCATCATGTTTGGCCAGAACTTCGCTGGCGACAAAGGTGCCGTCTTGCATCGAGCCGGTGGCAATCATGCCCTGACCTTCATCGAAAAGATCGGGCAATATCCCGGTGAAACGGACCGGCACCGTCGCTATATTATCGGTGACGGCAAAGCTGATCGTCTTGCCTTCACCGCGGGTCAGGCTGCCGGGTTCGACCAGCCCGCCAATGCGAAAGGTTTCACGCGCGGGCGGCAGTTCGGCAAGCACCTGACTGGGCGTGCGGAAAAAATTTATCCCGTCGCGCATGCCGTATCCGATCAGAGCGGTTGCCCCCACAAGGGCCACGGCTGCAATAAGAATGACCTGTATGCGTCTGGTTTTCTTCAGGTTCCTCATTTGATCCTCATGGGAAAATCGGCGCCAGCGTCAAGCCCGATACCTCTGGATTGCCCAACATCAGATTGGCATTCTGCAGGGCTTGCCCCGATGACCCCTTGGTCAGGTTATCCAAGGCCACCACGACGATTGCCCGCCCGGAAATCCGGTCGCCCGCGACACCGATATGCGCATAATTCGACCCGGCGATAGAGCGGGTCGAGGGCAATTGGCCCATGGCCAGAAGATGCAAGAACGGCTCATCGCGGTAGCGATCATCCAGGGCCTTATAGACGGCCGCAGCGCTGCCTTTCACATAGACAGTCGCCAGGATGCCGCGATTGAGCGGCAAGAGATGCGGGGTGAACTGCACCCGGACCGGGCGGCCCGCGAGCAGCGAGAATTCCTGGTCAAACTCGCCCAGATGCCGGTGCGTGCCCCCTGCGGCATAAGGATGGGTGCCGCCGGACAGTTCGGCATGCAGCAGATTTTCCTTCAACGAGCGCCCCGCCCCGCTGACCCCTGCCTTGAGATCAATAATGATATCGTCAAGGTCGATCACGCCCGCCTCGATCAGCGGCCTGATGGCAAACTGACCGGCCGCGGCATTGCACCCCGTCCCCGCCACCAGCCGCGCCTTGGCGATGTCTGCGCGGTAAAACTCGGTCAGCCCGTAAACCGCTTCGCGTTGCAGATCGGGGGCGATATGCGGTTTGCCGTACCATTTTTCATATTCCGCCAGATCGCGCAGCCGGAAGTCGGCGGACAGATCCACGATCTTCAGGGTCTTGGGCAAATCTGCGATGACCGCTTGCGAGGTGGCATGGGGCAGCGCGCAAAACGCCAGATCAATGGCGGAAAAGTCTATATCCTCAATCCGTTGCAGCAGCGGCAAATCCAGATGCGCGAGAAAGGGAAAAACCTCTCCCATCGCCATGCCTGCTTTGCGATCCCCCGAAAGGGCTGCGACCCGCATCGTCGGATGGCTGGCGATCAGGCGGACAAGTTCGGCCCCGGTATAACCGGAAGCCCCGAGGATGGCGATGTTTTGGGTCATGGCGACCTCCCTAGCTGCGCTGAATAAATGTCGCAGCGACACGGGTCTTACAACCTTTAAATCGGGAATAAGTGACGCAGCCCCGGCCACCAGGGCCCTGTGCCCGGCTAAATCGCCCGGCGCCGACGGCGTTTGAGCATCAATAACGCGCCAAGCCCCGACGCCAGGGCCGCGACCGGCAGCGGCAAGGGCACGACGGCAGGCGGCGGTGCCGCGGCTGTCACCACGATGGGGCGATATGTTTGCTCGGGGATCCGCACAATCTGCGGGATCGGGCGCTTGCCGATGTCAAGTGTCAGCTTGATCGCGCCTCGTGTCGTGACCTCAAGCTGGAGGCCCAGTTTGGGATTGGGGCGCCAATAGCTGCGAAAGAAGGTTGCGGTGGAATGCACACCTTCGCGCAACAAGACCGCCGAGGTGCTGCTGAGCGTCGGCCCGCCTGCGGAATAGGCGACATCAATGCCCAAAAGTGCCGAGATGTTCAGGGTCAATTCCTGACGGCTGCGCAGATCCGCAAATGCCACAAGCCCGCCGCGCGGTGCCGGTCTGGCGGTGCGGGTGATGCTTGCGAGGCCAATGGTGATCGGTCCGGGTTGCGACCAGCTTGCGCCAAATATATCCGCCGCCGCCGGGTTTTCACCCAGCGTCTTGCCCGTTACCGGTGCAACCCCGACCACGATCGCAAACAAAAATACGAGCGTGGCGGGCAGCAAGAGAAATTTCACATTCAAGCCAGTTTCCGCCAGCGAATTTATTTCGCGTTAAGAAAACCTTAGCAAATGAATCTGACGTCAGAGTGGCAACCTTGTGGCGCAGCCCCCGGCGCAGATGCTGCGCCAAGGCCGCGAGGCCAAGGAAATCAGGCGGATTCAAAGGAAATTCGCCGCCGCAAGAACTGCGTTGCATGATCGGAAACAGTTTGGTGATCGCCCGTGGTCAGGAACTTCGTGTCATTTCCAAGGCCGCCAAGATCCGGGTGGCGATCAAGATAATCGGCCAGACTTTCGGCCACCAGATTGGCCTGAGAGAAGACTTTGACACCTGGACCCAGGGCATCGGCAAAGGTTTTTTGCATCAGCGGGTAATGGGTGCAGCCCAAAATGGCGGCCTCGGGTGCCGGCATCCGCCGCAGCAATGCCGCGACATGGCTGCGCACCAAAGCTTCGGCCAGCATCTCATCGCCCTGTTCAATCGCATCGACGACGCCGCCGCAAGGCTGGGCCTCTACATCCACCCCGACGGCGCGAAAGGCCAGCTCTCGCTGAAAGGCGCGGCTGGCGACGGTTGCGGGGGTTGCAAACAGCGCCACATGCCTGACCGCGACTTCACGGGGGGGCGAATTATCGCCCCATTGGCGTTCGGTCAAAGCTTCGATCAGCGGCACGAAAACCCCCAGCACGCGCTTGTCGGCGGGCAGCCACGTCTCTTGCATCCGTTTGAGTGCGGCCGCCGAGGCGGTGTTGCAGGCCAAGATCACCAGATCGCAGCCTTCGGCCCAAAGCCGTTCAACCCCCGCACAGGTCAGCGCAAAAATGTCGTCGGCATCGCGCACCCCGTAGGGCGCATGGGCGTTGTCACCGAAATAGACAATCGCGCGGTCGGGCAAGCGGCGCGCCACCGCATCGTAAACCGTAAGGCCACCCAAACCAGAATCGAATATCCCTACCGCCATGATATGCCCCGATATTTTTCTTCAACCGCAAAGCCGGGTTCAACTGAACGAAGCTTGTCTGGCACCATGTCATACGTGGCCTTGCGCCAATAATCCATCATCGCTTTGGGCCTGGGATCATTCAGCGGCCCTGGCGAGTGGCGCCCCGCCCGCCCGGATCGCGGACAAGAGCGCATCGCGGCGCAAGGCGGCTTTATGGGCCGACGCTTCGCGCACCGGCCCGAAGCCACGCACATCAAGCGGCAACAGCGCAAGTTCGCACACAAGTGCTTCCGTGGCGGGGGTTACCTTTGCCAGAACCTCAGCCATATCGGCCTCATATTGGGCGATTGCTGCGCGTTCCTGCCTGCGTTCTTTGGTGTAACCGAAAGGATCGAAAGCGGTGCCGCGCAGGAATTTCAATCGGGCCAAGAGGCCGAACAGGGGCAGTATCCACCCCCCGAATTCGCGCTTCCTGGGGCGGCCATCGGTGGATTTCTTGCTGAAGATCGGCGGCGCCAGATGGAATGACAGGCGCAAATCGCCGTCAAACGCGGCGCGGGCCTTGGCGGTGCTTTGCAGATGCAGGCGCGCGACCTCATATTCGTCTTTATAGGCCAAAAGCTTGTGGTAGCCCATGGCCACCGCGTCGCGCAGATCGTCAGGGGCAGCGTTGAGCAGGCTTTGATAGCGCGCGGCATAATCCGCGTTTTGATATTGGGTCAGGTGATCGGTCCTGAAGCGTATTTTATCTATTTGGGATAATGGCTTATAGGCCTCTTTTACCAGATATGCTTCAGCGTCTTTTGGCGCTTCGATCACCCAGCGACCAATATCGAAGGCCGCCAGATTGCCGTCAACAGCGGTGCCGTTCAATTCGATCGCCCG
>JBATTI010000017.1:0-2587 GCA_049670445.1 Albidovulum sp.
CGGCGTCTGACAGGGCAGGTCGATAAAGAAAAGAGGAACGGATATGGCTTTTCTATTGGGTGTCGATACGGGCGGCACCTATACCGATGCCGTGGTGCTGGACGAAGCCGAAGACCGCGTCATTGCCTCGGCCAAGTCGCTGACCACGCGCCCGGATCTTGCCTTGGGCGTCGGGCGGGCGATTGATGCGGCGATTGCCAGTGCGGGTGTGGCTGCGGGCGATGTCGCTATGGTGTCATTGTCCACCACGCTGGCCACCAATGCGCTGGTCGAAGGCCAAGGCGGGCGGGTCGCCTTGTTCTTCATCGGCTTTGATCAGGCAGAGCTGGCACGCGGCGGCCTGACCGATGCGATGAAGGGCGATCCGGTCGTGATGCTGGCGGGCGGCCATAACCATACCGGCGGTGAAAAGACCCGGCTTGATATGGCTCTGGCCGAAGCAGAGGCCGCACGGCTTGGGCCTGAAGTCACCGGCTTTGCCGTGGCATCGGCCTTTGCAACGCGCAATCCGGCGCATGAACTGGCCATCCGCGAAATGCTGCGCGCAAAAACCGGGCGCCCGGTGACCTGCTCACACGAACTTTCGGCCGGGCTTAACGGCCCCCGCAGGGCGCTGACCGCAGTATTGAACGCGCGGCTGACGGGCATGATCGACCGGCTGATTTCGGCCTGCGAGGCGCATATGGAAAACCTGGGCATTCAAGCTCCGCTGATGGTGGTGCGCGGCGATGGCGCGCTTGTCTCTGCCAGCCTTGCCCGCGAACGCCCGATTGAAACCATCCTTTCGGGCCCTGCCGCCTCTATCGCCGGCGCAAGCTGGCTGACCGGAGAGCAAGACGCCTTGGTCTCTGATATTGGTGGCACCACCACCGATGTATGCCTGTTGAAAGACGGCAAGCCTGCGATCGACCCGATGGGCGCGCGGGTTGGCAATTTTCGCACCATGGTGGAGGCCGTGGCGATGCGCACCACCGGCCTTGGCGGCGACAGCGAGGTGCATCTGCTGGAAGGGTTGGAGACCAGCCTTCAGCTTGGCCCCCGCCGTTTGATGCCGGTATCGCTTGCGGCCCAGGACCATCCCGAGCTGGTGCATAAGGCGCTGGATCAGTGGCTGGCCATGGACGCGCCGGGCGAACATGACGGGCGCTTTGTTATTCCGCAGTGGCAAGACGGCCCGCCGCCGGGCTTGGGGCCGCGCGAAATCGTGGTGGCCGAGCGGCTTATGGACGGGCCGATGACGGTGAACATGGCGGTGCGCACCCGGCTTGAACTGCCCGCGCTGATGAAGCTGGTGACGCGCGGCGCAGTGATTATCGCGGGTGTGACGCCGTCGGACGCCAGCAGCGTTCTGGGCCGCACCCAAAGCTGGGATGGCGCGGCGGCACGCAAGGCCGTGGCCTTGCTGTCGCGGCGCCGCAATGGCCGGGGCGAACGTATTGCGGATGGCCCCGAAACCCTTGCCGCAAGCATCATCGCCCAGTTGGAGGCACAGACCGCCGATTGCTTGCTGGAGGCGGCCTTTGCCGAAGACAGCCGTGATTGGGGCGATGCGACACCCGAACGCCTGACCCGCAGCGCGCTGGCCAAGGCCGGGCTTGACCGGCATTCGGGCGTGGTGAAGGTTTCCCTGTCGCTGGGCGTGCCGGTGATCGGGCTTGGCGCTTCGGCTGCAAGCTATTACCCGCCGCTGGGCGAACGGCTTGGCACGCGCATGATCTTGCCCGAACATGCCGGTGTGGCCAATGCCATCGGCGCGGTCGTGGGGCAGGTGGCGATGCATGCCAGCGGCATTGTCACCGCCCCCGGCCCCGGCAGCTTTGCCGCCCATCTGTCCACCGGCCCCGCCCGGTTTGCCGACCGTGATGCCGCGATGACGGCCCTTGAAGAGGCCCTGCGCGCCGAGGCAACGGCCAGCGCCCGCGCGGCCGGCGTCGAGGAAATCCGCCTGACCACCGAGCGCGATATTTCCGAGATCGAGATCGAAGGCCAGCCCATGTTCATCGAGGCCAAGATCAAGGTCACCGCACAAGGCAGGCCAAGGATCGCAGTCGGTTGATTTTGCGGGCGGGTTAGGCCCAAATCAGCTGAAACGCCCCAATGGGTCAGGAGAAAATGAAATGAAAGCTGTCGCACTTACCCATTATCTGCCGGTCGATAACCCGAAGGCCTTCCTTGATGTGGAGCTGCCAATGCCGGTTGCAACGGGGCGCGACCTTCTGGTTTCGGTTCGGGCGGTATCGGTCAACCCGGTTGATACGAAAGTGCGTAAGTCGAAAGACGTTGTCGAAGATCCGCCCCGCGTACTGGGCTGGGATGCCAGCGGTGTGGTCGCGGCGGTTGGGCCGGATGTCACGCTTTTTAAGCCCGGGGATGAGGTTTACTATGCGGGCGATATCACCCGTGCGGGATCCAATGCGCAATTCCAGCTGGTGGATGAGCGTATCGTGGGCCCCAAACCAAAGACCTTGAGCTTTGCCGAAGCCGCCGCACTTCCCCTGACCACGATCACCGCCTATGAGGCGTTCTTTGACCGTCTTGGCATTGACCGCGACGGTGGTGATAAGGGGCAGTCGGTTCTTATCGTGGG
>JBATTI010000018.1:0-1838 GCA_049670445.1 Albidovulum sp.
CCCAAAGGTGCCACCGAACAGTTCCAACTCGCAGCAACCGCCCAAAACCTCCGCAAACTGGCCAAGTTGGTACCAGTTCCAGCCCCGGCGTAAGGAGCGGCAGCGCGCGGCTTGTTCTTAAAACCAGCATGCGCGTATCAAATGCCGACTTCTTCAACAGTATCTCCGCAAAGCCGCCTCGCGCCCTGAGTGGCCCCCTCACACCAACCGCTCAACCTCTTTCGCGGCGCGTACGAAATCGGCGAAGAGGGGATGCGGGGCGAAGGGTTTGGATTTCAGCTCGGGGTGGAACTGGACGCCGATGAACCACGGGTGATCCTTGACCTCGACAATCTCGGGCAGGCGGCCATCCGGGCTCATCCCTGAAAAGATCAGGCCGCATTTTTCAAGCTGGTCGCGGTATTTCACATCGACCTCGTAGCGGTGGCGATGGCGTTCTTCGATGATGGTGCTGCCGTAAATCTCGGCCACTTTCGACCCTTCGGTCAGATGGGCGGTATAGGCGCCAAGACGCATGGTGCCGCCTTTGTCGTCGCCCAGACTGCGCGCGACCTTGTGGTTGCCCTGCACCCATTCCTTGAGGTGATAGACCACAGGCTCAAACCGTTTGCCGCCCGCCTCATGGTCAAACTCTTCGGAACCGGCCCGATCAAACCCGGCGATGTTGCGCGCGGCCTCGATCACCGCCATTTGCATGCCAAGGCAGATGCCCAGATAGGGGATGTTCTTTTCGCGGGCAAACTGGGCGGCCTTGATCTTGCCTTCGGTGCCGCGCTCGCCAAAGCCGCCGGGTACGAGGATTGCGTGGAAACCTTCAAGATGGGGGGCGGGATCTTCTGCATCGAATATTTCGGCGTCGATCCACTTTGCCTTGACCCGCACCCGGTTGGCCATGCCGCCATGGGTCAGCGCCTCGGCTATGCTTTTATAGGCATCCTCAAGCTGGGTATACTTGCCCACGATTGCCACACGCACTTCGCCTTCTGCATTTTCAAGCCGGTCCATCACATCTGTCCAGCGCGCCATGTCGGGTTTGGGGGCGGGGGCGATGCCAAAGGCATCGAGAACTGCCTGATCAAGACCGACGCGGTGGTAGGCCAGCGGCGCCTCATAGATCGACTTGAGGTCATAGGCGGGGATCACGGCCTCGGGCCGCACGTTGCAAAACAGGGCGATCTTGGCGCGTTCTTTTTCCGGGATCGGATGTTCAGAGCGGCAGACCAGAACATCGGGCTGCAAACCGATGGAGCGCAGTTCCTTGACCGAGTGCTGGGTCGGCTTTGTTTTCAGCTCGCCGCTTGCCGCGAGGTAGGGCAAAAGTGTGAGATGCATGAAAATGCACTGGCCGCGCGGGCGTTCCTGGGCGAACTGGCGGATGGCTTCAAAGAACGGCAAGCCTTCAATATCGCCGACGGTGCCGCCGATTTCACACAGCATGAAGTCAACGTCATCAGCATCGACGGCAAGGAAATCCTTGATTTCATTGGTCACATGCGGAATGACCTGAATGGTCTTGCCAAGGTAATCGCCGCGACGTTCCTTTTCGAGCACGGTCGAATAGATCCGACCTGATGACACGCTGTCGGTGTTGCGTGCCGACACGCCGGTGAAGCGTTCGTAATGGCCAAGGTCAAGATCGGTTTCCGCACCATCATCGGTCACGAAAACCTCGCCGTGTTCAAAAGGCGACATCGTGCCGGGATCAACGTTAAGATAGGGGTCAAGCTTGCGCAGTCGAACAGTATAGCCGCGCGCCTGCAACAATGCGCCAAGAGCCGCCGATGCCAGCCCCTTGCCAAGCGAAGAGACCACACCGCCGGTGATGAATACGTAACGCG
>JBATTI010000019.1:0-2788 GCA_049670445.1 Albidovulum sp.
AACTTCCACCCCAATGACATCTTCGATAAAGCCGCGCTGCGCCGGATCTTCTTCAAGATCAAGATCGACGGGCCCAATCAGGAAGACTTCCTCAAGATCTTCGCAATGGTGGCCAAGAAAAAGAAGATGCCGCTGGACGAAACCACATTGCTGCATCTCTTGAAGGTCAAATATCCGACGATCGAGAATATTTACGCCAATTATCAACCCGTCTTCCTGATCGATCAGATGATGGCGATCTGTGATTTCGAAGGTATTCCTTATCAGATGAGCCCCGATCTTGTTGACCGCGCCTGGGACAACATGTTCGTTAAAGAAGAGATTATTGTCCATTGACCTCCTCATTTGGAATCGCCGGCTCTAACCCCGCCGCCCCGGCCTTCTTGACCCGGCTGCGCGCGGCCGAAATGGATCTGCGCGTCCTTGGCCCCTATCTGGGCGCAAGCGACGGGCAAGACGATTACACCGGTTTGCGCAGGCTTTTGCTTATGCCGCGCGACATCATGGAAAGCGAAGCGCTGCTCTTTGAAGAGGCGGCCTTCGCCCGCAACGCGCCCGACCTGGAAGTTATCGTGATATCGGCAACCCTGTCGCCACGCTATGTGCGGGCCTTGCGGGCGCGCATTTCCCATAAGATCGCCCTGATTGATGCGCCCTTCGTCGGCAACCTGCGGCTGATTGAAACCGAAAAACCCTCTTTCCTTCTGGGCGGAGAGGCCAAGGCCATCACCAAGATGCAGCCGGTTTTTGACATCTTGGGTCATTCCAGCGCGGTCATGGGCCATTTCGGCACAGCAATGGCGGCGAAAGCCCTGCAAGACTGCCTCGCCGCCGCTTCCTCGGCCATGTCCCGCAGCGCCAGCGATTGGGCCGAAGCGCAAGGCATTGAAGAGGCGCAGCTGCTGGAACTGCTGCAAGCGACATTTGGCAAGAACATGCCCTGTTCGCGCGATCCTGCCAGCCTGGTCACCAAGGCCCTTCCCGGTGACAATGCCGGTGCGGTTCTGGTGCAACATGTCGAGGCTGCCCTTGATACAGCGCTTGCCGGGGTCCACCTGAACCCGCCGCGCAATTTCGATCAGGCCTTTGCCACCATCAAGTCGCGGCTGATGCACTAAGTGCCTTGCGTTTGATCCAAGGCACCAAACACCATATAACGCATTGAAATCATTCATTTCAGGCGGCGTTGGATGATTGAGGCTCAACGCGCAACACCATAAGATCGGCCCCGCTTCCCCCTGCGCCCCGCTTCTTCTAAGCTTGGCCGCATGGACGCGCTGCCCCCTTCGTTTCACCACTGGTTTGCCACGCGCGGTTGGCAGGTGCATCCGCATCAGCTGGCCCTGCTTGCGCAGCGCGAACAACCCGCGGTCATGCTTTTGGCCCCCACCGGCGGCGGCAAAACCCTTGCCGGTTTCTTGCCAAGCCTGATTGAACTGGCGGGTGGTGCGCACCGTGGTCTGCACACGCTCTATATCTCGCCGCTCAAGGCTCTGGCCGCCGATATCCGCCGTAACCTCAATGTGCCCATCAACGAAATGTCCCTGCCGATCCGGGTTGAGGATCGCACCGGCGACACCTCTTACACCCGCCGCCGCGCCCAGCGGGCAGACCCGCCGCATATCTTGCTGACCACTCCCGAAAGCCTTGCCCTCTTGCTCAGCTATCCCGATGCCCCGCATATTTTCGCAGGCCTTTCGCGGGTGATTGTCGATGAAATTCATGCCCTTGCAGAATCCAAACGCGGCGATCAACTGATGCTGTGCCTCTCGCGCCTGCAAGCGCTTTGCCCCGGGCTGCGCCGTGTCGGCCTGTCCGCCACCGTCGAAGACCCCGCCGCCATCGCCCGCTATCTGGCCCAAAACCCCAAGCCCTGCGCCCTGATCAAGGCCGACCCCGGCCCCGACCCCGACATCTCCATGCTGGAAACCGAAACCCCGCCGCCCTGGTCCGGCGGCGGCGGGCGCTATGCCATCCCCGCGATACTGGAAGAGGTCAAACGCCACCGCACCACGCTGATTTTCCACAACACCCGCGCCCAGGCCGAACTGTTTTTTCGCGACCTGTGGCTGGCCAATGACGACGCCCTGCCCATCGGCATTCACCACGGATCACTGGCCCGCGAGGCCCGCGAAAAGGTCGAAGCGGCCATGGTCGCAGGCCAGCTGCGCGCCATCGTCTGCACCGGATCGCTTGATCTGGGCATCGACTGGGGCGATGTCGATCTGGTCATTCAGGTCGGAGCACCCAAGAACGTCAAACGTCTGGTTCAGCGCATTGGCCGCGCCAACCACCGCTATGATGCGCCCTCCAAGGCGTTGCTGCTGCCTGCCAACCGCTGGGAAGTGGTCGAATGCCAAGCCGCCCTTGACGCCGCCCGCGCCCATGATCTTGACGGCACGCCGCGCGGCCCCGGCCCCCGCGACGTGCTCTGCCAGCATATCCTGATCAGCGCCTGCGCGGCCCCCTTCGACGCCGATAACCTCTTTGCCGAAGTCACCAGCGCCGGTCCCTACAGCACCCTCACCCGCGCCGATTTCGACGCCTGCCTCGATTTTTGCGCCACCGGGGGCTATGCGCTCAAGGCCTATGACAAATGGCAACGGCTGATGCTGCGGGACGGGCTTTGGGGCCTGCGCGATCCGCGTTCAGCCCAGATGATCCGCATGAACCTCGGCACCATCACCGATACCGAAACCCTCAAGGTCCGGCTCAAATCCCGCTATGGCGGTGCGGCTTTGGGCGAGGTGGAAGAGGCCTTCGCCGCCACCCTCACCCCCGGCGACAC
>JBATTI010000020.1:0-3639 GCA_049670445.1 Albidovulum sp.
CGCCCGGATCAATCGCGATGAAAAACTGCCCGGTCTTCGGTGGCCCGCCCACCGTGCCGCCAAAGGGGGCCGCGTCAATGCCCAGCTCTGCACCACTCAGGGCCGCCGCGAACAACTCAACCATCAAACCCACGCCCACGCCCTTATAGCCGCCCGACGGCACCATAGAGCCTTTGAGGCCCGCCTCTGCATCGGTTGTCGGCTGGCCGGCCGCATCAAGCACCCAGCCTTCGGGTATCGCATGGCCATCGCGGGCACGCTTGACCACTTCGGATTTGGCGATAACGCTGGCACTTTGGTCGATCACCATTGTCACCCCGCCTGCCCCGTCAGGGGTTGCCAGAGCGAAGGGATTGGTGCCGATCAAGGGTTTCTTGCCACCGATCGGCGCGATGGAGGCCGGCGCATTGGTGAAGCACAATGCCATCATACCGGCATCCGCGATCCGTTCGGCGTGATGGCCCAAAACCCCGCAGTTGTAGGAATTGCGGATCGCAAGGCAGGCAATGCCGTTTTGCCGCGCCGCATCCAGCAAGGGCGCCATTCCGGCCGATATTGCCGGATGGGCAAAACCTGTGGCCGCATCAACCCGCACTGTGGCCGGGCGCGGCACCTCAACCACGGGGCGCGCCTGGCCGTCAACCTTGCCGCAGGTCAGATGCAGCGCATAGACCGGCAGATACATCAGCCCGTGGCTGGCAATCCCGTCGCGTTCCGCCTGCATGATCGCATGGGCCAGAGGGGCTGCATTTTCCGGCGTGGCACCGGCGGCTTCCAATACGCTTTGGGCAAGCGCTTCGATCTTTTCAAGCGAAAGTGTTGTTGTTGTATCAGCCATTATATTTCCTCAATCATTATCGCTGGTGGACGAACCTGCCCCGGCCCGCGAACGGCTGGTGGCGGGCACTGTGGTGGCAAGCGCCAAACCCACCAACGCATTCCAAACCCTGTCGGGCACGTGATAGCCTGCTTCCCCCCGGGCGGAGGGCGCGCAGTCTGTCGCCGCGCTGACGTCAAGCTGCGCGGCGTGATCTGCGCCAAGCCCTGCGGCGGCGACCACGACAAGCCGCCCGCCGGTGGTCCGCACCACCTCTGCCCCCTCCCAGATCAGGGCCAGAGGCTGACCCAACCGGGCGGCGGCCTGTGCGGCAAAAGGCAAGACCAGCGCCGGATGGCCGATATCGCGCAATGTCACCGCAACCCGCCCCGGCCCATCCGCCAAACCGGCCCGGTCAGACAGGGCCGCGCCCGTCAGCAGCGGGCAAAGCCGCGCGCCCGCCCCTGCCCCTGCCTGAGCCCCCGCCTGCACCTGCCATCCTGCCGCTGCGATCACCGGTGCCTGGCCGCGCGGTGCCTGCAGACAGGCCAGCAACAGCTTTGGCCCCGGCAGGCCTTCATGGGCAAGCCAGCGCGCCGCCATCCCGGCCTCTTCCGCCATGCCCCAGTCATAGCCCGCGCCGCGTGCGGCCTTGATGCCCAACGCCTCAATCTCGGATTGCGAATAACGATTGGTTTGCATGGCTTTATCCGTCACTGCGCGCCCGCCATCTCATCGGGATAGGGCATGTTTTGCGCCAGGCTGATCCGCACCCACAAATCGGATTTCGGATCAAAGCGTGTGGCCCCGAAGAAGGCCAGCTTGCAGCGCAAGATGTCGATGGGCAGCATGTTTTCATCTATCAGGTTATCGCAGATCTCTGCATAGGGATGGCGCGCCGCGATTTGCGCGCGACGGACCGACAAGCGGTGCTGCGGGTGGGCCAGCAGAAAATCCGCCACCCGTTGACTGCCAGTCCAGCGCGCCAGATCCGCCGACAGCCGCGCCACATCGCGCCCGGTGGCAAGGGGTGATTCACGCTCTGCCCCCTCATCTTCGTGGCGCAGGCCCATGCGCGGTTCAAGCTTTTCCTCGGACACGTACCAAAACCGCGTCGTCGCAGCCGTATCGGCAAAATCGACCTTCAACGCCCAGCCATAATGCGCCTCAAGGATTGCCTGCAGACGGTCCAGCGCCATCGCCCCGTCAATCGCGAAAAAGGCCGCCTCATCTGCATACATGCAGCTGGCCAGCGGATCGACCAGATCGCCATGCGCATCCAGCATCAGCGCCAAAAGCTGTTCTTGCCCCTCCAGCGACAAAGCCGTCTCGGCCCAGCGCCAAAGCACGTCCCAGGGGTTTCTTGCATCCCGGTCCCAGCCGTTTTCAACATGGCCGCCAAGCACAGCCAGATCAGCGCGCAAAGCGCCAAGCTTGGCGGTCTGGACCGGATGTTCACTTTGCCACCAGGTGGCATTTTCCACAGCCCCGGCAAGCCCGGCGCGAAATGCCTGTTCCGCCTCTGGGGTGACGGTGCCTTGCGCGCGCACCCGTGCCAAAGCCTCTTCGCGCGCCGCCATCCAATTGTTCAAAAGCGCGGGGTGGCGGATCAGGAAAGGCGCCATGCCAAGCCCGGTGGCATTGCCAACCCCCAACCTGTGGCGCAGCACCCGGTCAAGCGGCACGGCGCGCGCGCCGCCCCGGGCGCGGGCCAGATGTTCGACCAGATCGACGGTAAAGGCCCGCGTCAGCCAGACCGACAGCATTTCAACCCGGAACGGTCCTTGCAGCTCTGGCCGGTCGGCAATCGCTGCGCGGTCCGCCGCCCCGAACTTGCCCGAACCGTATACGGCCGTGGTGCGCATCAGATAGCCGACCTTGTCAAGCTCGGCCGCGTCAGGTTGTTGCCCCTCGGCCAGCCGCGCCACGACATGTTCAAACAGCCGCACAGACCGGTTCGCCCGGCTTAACGACAGCTCTGACGGGCTGACGCGGCCTGCCTCTTGCAAGGGCACATTGGCCTGAAGCCGGTCCAGATCGGCCAGCGTCGGCGTGCCGTCAAACAAGGCGAACGTGGCATCCCATGCCGTGGCAATCACCCGGTCAGAGCGCATTTCAGGCGGCAGATCATGGGCGAAGGCCACCAGCGAATAAGTGCGTTCGGGGCCAATGGCGCGGTAGACCGCGCGCCCCACGCCCTTGGCGTCAACCTCCCAGACCGGGCGGTCAAACTGCCAGTTATCGGCCTTCATCCAGCGCAAAAGGCTGGGTAAGAATGACAGCCGGGTCGGATGAGAGCAGCCCATACGGGCCAGACGCATCACAACAGAGGGATCGCGACGAAACCGAGCCACATCCATTTCCCGCTGCGCCACATCTATCATCTCATCCTCCCCAGGATTGTAAGGTCCGGGCCAAACCAGCCCGGACCTGCTTGTTACTTGCGCCCCAGCATCAGTGTGATCCGCAAAGCGTCCCACAGCGACGGCAAAAGCACCAGCGATACCGGCACTGCCGTAATCACGATGAAGCTTTGCAGCTTACCGATGCTGCCCGATCCGGTCGAGATCAAGATGATCGCCATCACCGCCATTGCAACACCCCAAAAGACCCGCAGCATTGCCGAAGGTGTTTCGTCTTGTGACATGGTCGAGGCGATAACGAAACTCATCGAATCGCCGGTTGTAGCGACGAAGATCAGCGTCAGAATCAAGAACAGCAGTGACAAGATGAAGCCCATCGGCATGGCTTGGGTGATCGCCAGCAGGCCTGCGGGCAGGTTGAAGCCTTCAAACGGCCCCGAAATCACGCCCGGTGTGAGC
>JBATTI010000021.1:0-1946 GCA_049670445.1 Albidovulum sp.
CGAAGACAGCACCGCGCGTATGGCCGACATGCATCGGGCCGGTGGGGTTGGCCGAGACAAACTCGACATTCACCTTGATGCCCTTGCCCATATCGGAGCGGCCGAAATCGCGGCCGGACGCCAGAGCCGCCTTGACCACGCCCTGCCAGAGAGCGGGCGCAAGGCGCAGGTTGAGGAAACCGGGCCCGGCCACTTCAGCACTGGTGATGCGGTCATCGGCGCCAAGCCGGGCCGCCAGCTTTTCCGCGATCGCACGCGGGGGAAGACCTGCCGGTTTGGCCAGCACCATCGCAGCATTCGTCGCCATATCGCCATGCGCGGCATCGCGCGGCGGCTCGACCGCGACATTGGCCATGTCGAGACCTTCGGGCAGATCGCCCGACGCAACCATGGCATTCAGGCTGTCGATGACGAGCGCACGGATATCGGCGAAAAGGTTCATGGGTCTGGTCCTTCCATCGCGGTTGCCATGCCAGAGGCCGGGTGCGGCGTCAATGCCGGGCGGGGTTTCGTCCCGGATTCGCCGGGCCGACCCGCCGTGGAGGCGCTGCCTCCCCGGACCCCTCCGAGGTATTTTTCAACAAGAGAGGTCGGGGCGGTGTTGGAACCTGTTTGACTGGGGCGGTCCGGCGCTCAGGCCACCTGCCCTGCCGCCCAGCCCGATGACCAGGCCCATTGGAAGTTATAGCCGCCCAGCCACCCGGTAACATCGACCACCTCGCCCACGAAAAACAACCCCGGCACTGTGCGGGCCTGCATGGTCTTTGCGTCAAGCGCGCGGGTATCAACACCGCCCAAAGTGACCTCGGCGGTCCTGTACCCTTCGCTGCCTACCGGGCGCACGCGCCAATGCTGCACGGCCGCGGCCACCGCATCAAGCACCGCATTCCCCTGATCCGCCAGATTGCCCGACACGCCCAACCGTTCAAGCACGGTTTGGGCAAGCTTTTCAGGAATATGGCGCGCCAGCGCCTTGGCCAGGGATAGCTTGCCGCTTGTGCCTCGGGCAGTCTTCAGCGCTTTGGCCACATCTTGCCCCTCGGCCAGATCAACAATCACCTCATCGCCCTCGCGCCAGTAAGAGCTGATTTGCAGAATCGACGGCCCCGACAAGCCGCGATGGGTGAAAAGCAAGCCTTCGGTAAAGCCGATCCGCCCATGGCTGACACATGCATTGACTGAAACGCCCGCCAGCGGCTTCCAATCTTCAAGCTCATGCGCGCCGAAGGTCAGCGGCACCAGCGCCGGGCGGGTTGCCACAATCGGCAAGCCGAATTGTTCGGCAATCTGGTAGCCAAACCCCGTGGCACCCATCTTGGGGATGGATTTGCCACCCGTTGCCACGACCAAGGCCGAGGATCGAAAAACGCCATGATCTGTCTCGACCACAAAACCATCGTCATGGCGCACCGCGCCTATTTTGGTTGCAAGGCGCAATTCGGCCCCGGTCTGAGCCATTTCATTGGTCAGCATTGCTACGATTTGCTTTGCGCTTTGGTCACAAAACAGCTGACCCAGGGTCTTTTCATGCCAGGCAATGCCCGCCCGATCCACTCGCGCAATGAAATCGGCAGGCGTAAAGCGATTGAGCGCCGACAAGGCGAAGCGCAGGTTTTGGGACAAGAATCGTTCAGGCGCCAGCGACAGATTGGTGAAATTGCAGCGCCCGCCGCCAGAGATACGGATCTTTTCGCCCGGTGCACGCGCCTGATCCAGCACCAAAACCCGGCGGCCGCGTCTTGCCGCTTCGCCGGCACAGATCATGCCTGCCCCACCGGCCCCCAAAACAATGACATCCCAGCTTTGCATGGCCCCCGATAGCGGCCCTTGCCCCGACGATCAACGACAATGACGCCCGGCCTTTCTCTTTGTTCCTTTTTTACATTTGGATTTGCCCATGCCGGTCGCAGGGATTGCGTAAAGATAAACATCGCAACGCCCTAAGC
>JBATTI010000022.1:0-1679 GCA_049670445.1 Albidovulum sp.
ATCCGGCCGTCACCATCGACGCCGACCCGGTATTCAATGCGGAAATCATGGCGTTTGCCGGTGATGATCATGTCGTCATCACGGTCATAGCGCATCTTTGCGGGCCGTCCGGTCATGTGCGCTACGATGGCGCATGAGACCGCCAAGGCATTGCCCTGGCTTTCTTTTCCACCAAACCCGCCGCCCATGCGCCGGATCTCGACCCGCACGGCATTCATCGGCAGGCCAATCGCCTCGGCCACTTTATGCTGGATCTCGGTCGGGTGCTGGGTAGAGGAATGCACAACCACGCCGCCCTCGGCAGGCAAGGCCAAAGCTGCCTGACCTTCCAGATAGAAATGCTCTTGCCCGCCCATCTCAAGGCGGCCTTCAATCACATGCGCCGCCCCGGCAATGGCCGAAGCCGCATCGCCCTTGGTCCAGATCACCGGCCCGCCTTCAAACCGGCTATCTGCGGCCATGGCATCATCAACCGTGAGGATCGCAGGCAGCGCGTCGTAGGCGATCTTGCCCAAACGCGCCGCCTTGCGGGCGGCAAGATGGCTTTCGGCCACCACCAGAAAAACCGGCTGGCCGACGTAATGCACGCGGTCCACCGCCAGAAGCGGTTCATCATGAACCGATGGCGAGACGTCATTGGCGAAAGGCAGATCATCAGCCACCAGAACCGCCACAACCCCGGGGGCGCTTCGGACGGCATCAAGATCGACCGACAAGATCTTGCCATGCGCCACGCTTGATTGGCCAAAGGCCAGATGCAAGGCATTGGCAGGCAGCGGCAGATCATCGACATAGCGCGCAGCGCCGGTCACATGCAGGCCCGCAGAATCATGGGGCAAGGCGGCAGACACGCTCATGGCGACACCTCCAGCACCGACACATTCGCGCCAACATGCGCGTGGAAATAGCGCAACAGCATGTTTTCGGCGGCCGTCAGCCGGTAGGCGGCCGAGGCGCGCATATCCGACATCGGGGTGAAATCCCTGGAGAATGCCGGGATGGCCGCGCGGATCGTCTCTGCACTCCAATCCTTGCCGACCAGCGCCGCTTCGACTGTGCTTGCGCGTTTCGGAATGCCCGCCATACCGCCAAAAGCAATGCGCGCACTGGTGATTTTCGAACCATCCAGCCCGATGGCAAAGCAGCCGCAGACCGCGGAAATGTCTTGATCGAACCTTTTCGACAATTTGTAGCAGGCCAGCCCTTCGACCGCGTCGGGGATGGTCACGGCCTCCACAAACTCGCCGGGGTGGCGGTCTTGCTTGCGGTAATCAAGAAAGAAATCCTCCAGCGCCATGTCGCGCCGCGCATCACCGCAGCGCAGATGCAAACGCGCGCCCATGGCGATCAGCGCAGGTGGCGCGTCACCGATGGGGGATCCATTGGCGATATTGCCGCCAATCGTCGCCGCCCCGCGCACCTGTTCAGAGGCAAAGCGGCGCAGCAATTCCGCCAATGCCGGGTGGCGGCTGGCAACCGCCTTGCGCAGGGCCGCGATCGTGACACCCGCACCAACACGCAAACCACCGGGCAGGTCTTCGATTACCTGCAAGTCTTTGCAAGCATGCAAGAAGGCCACATCGGGCAGGGCACGCAATTCCTTGGTCACCCAAAGCCCAACATCGGTGGCCCCCGCAACCAGCGTGCCCTCGGGATGGGCCAGATACCATGCGGCCAGC
>JBATTI010000023.1:0-8447 GCA_049670445.1 Albidovulum sp.
TCAAATATGGGTTTGAGCTGAACTGGGCGATTGTCATCGGCATGTGTTTCATGGCCGTGGTTTCGGCAATTGAAACCGTGGGCGATACCAACGGCATCACCAAAGGCGGGGCCGGGCGCGAAGCCACCGATACAGAGGTTTCCGGTGCGACCTTCGCCGATGGTCTGGGCTCGGCAGTGGCCGGTGTCTTCGGCGGCCTGCCCAACACGTCGTTCAGCCAGAATGTCGGGCTGGTGGCAATGACCGGTCTTATGAGCCGCCATGTCGTGACCATCGGGGCGATCTTTTTGATCATCTGCGGTTTCATGCCGGTTGTGGGGGCAATCATCCGCACCATGCCTGAACATGTGCTGGGTGGCGGGGTGATCGTGATGTTCGGTATGGTCTGTGCCAGCGGTGTGAACATGCTGTCGGACGTCAAATGGAACCGTCGCAATATGGTGATCTTTGCCACCGCATTGTCTGTGGGCCTTGGCTTGCAACTGGTGCCCGAAGCCCTTCAGCATCTGGGCCGCACGGCGCAGATCCTGCTGACCTCGGGCCTTTTGCCGTCAGCGGCGATTGCGATTTGCCTCAATCTGGCCTTGCCCGAAGATCTGGGCGACTGAACCAGAGGTAATCCAAAGGTGCGCCCTGCTGGGCGCAAGACATACATTCGGGCCGCAGCTTGCGCTGTGGCCCGAACCAATGGGAGCCCGGTGCGGTTCAGGCGGCACCAGTTCAGGGCCGCACCAGTTCTGGGCCCCACCAGTTCTGGGCCCCACCAGTTCTGGGCCGCAAATTTCAAAGCGCCCCCATCAGCCGGGCCACATCCAGCATCCGGTTCGAAAAGCCCCATTCGTTATCGTACCAGCCAAAGACCCGGATCAGCCCGCCTTTGGTCACATGCGTCTCTGGCAGCGCCATGACGATGCTTTCAGGCCGGGCGCGCAGGTCGGATGACACCAATGGCCGGTTGGTGGTGCCAATGACGCCGCCCGCCGCACCAAGCACTTGATTGACCCCGTCGCGGTCCGGCTTGGCGCGGGTCATCACCGTCAGATCAACGGCAGAAACGCTGGCCGTCGGCACCCGCACCGCGGCCCCCTCAATCCGGCCCGCAAGCCCGGGCAAAACCACCCCCAAAAGCCGCTGTGCCGAGGTGGTGGTGGGCACCATAGACAAGGCCGCCGCCCGGCTGCGCGCGAAATTCGCACCCGGCGCATCCACCGTTGGCTGGCTGCCGGTATAGCAATGGATCGTCGTCATCCAGCCCGTCTCAACCCCCCATTCGCGGTCCATCAGCCGCGCCAGGGGGGCAAGGGCATTGGTCGTGCAAGAGGCGTTGGAAACGATCCGGTGCCCAGCCGCCAGCGCCGCCTCATTCGCCCCCAGAACCAGCGTCAGATCGGCAGTGTCAGAGGGGCCAGACACCAGCACCCGCCCCGCGCCCGCCTTCAACCCCGCCTCGGCCACCATCCGCTCGCCACCCAGACCCGTGCATTCCATCACGATGTCGATGTCGGAAAGATCCAGCGTCGAGAGGTCACGCGTGCCGGTCAGCCGCAGCCTGCGCCCATTGACGACAAGCGCGCCCGCTTCCAGCTGCACCGCCCCTTTCCAGGGGCCATAGACGGAATCATATTCAAAAAGATAGGCGGCCATATCCGGCTGGGCGATATCGTTGATCGCGACAATCTCGATGTCCTGATGGGCGGGGTCCGACAGGGCCGCACGCAACACCGACCGGCCAATCCGGCCAAAACCGTTCAAGGCGACACGAACCGGCATGGGCGGCCCTCCGTTCCAGATAAGACGGCCGCAGTCAGACCATGAAGCCAAGGCCGGTGCAACCGCCCAAGGCCGACTATATTGTAACCGATACAGCCACGCCGGATTCGATTGCACGTTGCAAGGTTGCCGCCGCCACGGCCAGATCTTGCAAGCCGACGCCGGTCCCGTCAAACAAGGTAATCGCATCTTGGGTCATGCGTCCCGGCGCCAATCCGGCGATCACCCGGCCAATCGGCGTCACGTCAGGCTTGGCGATAAGACCGGCCTTGAAGGCATGCTGCGCCTCGCCGATCGTCACGGATTGCGCCACCTCATCGGTGAAAACCCGCGCCCGCGCCAGAAGCGCGGGTTCGACCTCTTGCTTGCCGATCGTGTCGGTGCCCATGCAGGCAAGATGGGTGCCCGGGCGGATATGGCGATCCAGCAGCGACGCGGCGGGTGAAGAGGTGATGGTAATGATCACATCGGCCTGTGCGCCAAGCTGATCAAGGCTCACGGCTTCAAACGGCAGGCCCAGTTCGGCTGCAATCTTGCCAAGGGCCGGCAACATTTCGGGATGCAGGTTCCAGGCCACAACCCTGTCAAACTTGCGCGTCTTTGCAGCGGCACGCAGTTGAAACCCCGCCTGATGACCCGCCCCCACCATGCCCAGCACCCTGGCATCGCTGCGCGCCAGAAGGTCAATGGACATGGCCGCGGCCGCCGCGGTGCGCAGGGCCGTCAACAGATTGCCGCCCACCATCGCGGTCGGGCGCCCGGTTTCAGGATCGAACAGGAAGACCGAGGACTGGTGATTGATCATGCCCTTCGCGGCATTCCCCGGAAAGTAGCCCCCCGCCTTGACACCCATCACCGCGCCCGCGCGATCAAGGCCGGATTTGAACCCGTATTGACGCCCCTCCCCCAAGGCTTCGCGGATGACGGGAAAGTTATAGGCCTCATCCCGCGCCATCGCGGCAAATGCCGATTGCACCGCCTCAAACGCGGCCTCCTGGGTGATCAGGCCCGCGACGGCACTTTCGGGAACAATGAACATGGGAAATCCTTTGTGAAAAAGCGGGGGCCAAACATCGCCGGCCCCGGCTTTGGTGGTAAATTCAATAGGCTTTACCGCGCGCCGAAACCGGCCAGACAGATTCAACCTGCCCGTTTCGCACGCCCACATACCAATCATGGACATTGCAGGTTGGGTCGCAATGGCCCGGCACAAGGCGCAGTTTGTCATTGACCTTCAAGGCGCCGGTCGGGTCATCCACCACGCCGTGCTCGTCCGAGCATTTGATATATGTCACATCGCTGCGGCCAAAGATAAACGGCAGCCCGCTATCCACCGACTGAGCCTTAAGCCCGGCATCCACGATGGCCCTGTCGGCCTTGGTATGGCTCATCACAGAGGTCAGGATAAACAGCGCGTTTTCCCACTCGCCCTGATCAATCCGCTTGCCATTCTCGTCAAGGATACGGCCGTAATCGGCATCCATGAAGGCGTAAGACCCGCATTGCAACTCATTATAAACGCCCGAATGCGTTTCAAAGTAATAGCTGCCGGTGCCGCCGCCGGACACCAGATCGGGGGCCAGCCCCACCGCTTTCAGCCCCTCTGCCGCGTCTTCAACCATGGCAATGGCCGCATCAAGCTTCGCCTTGCGGTCTGCGTATTTGTCCATGTGCTGCATCGCACCTTGATAGGCCTGTATCCCCGTGAACTTCAGCCCCGATGCCGCATCAATCGCCTTGGCAATCTCCACCACGGCAGCGGTCGAGTTCACACCGCAGCGCCCCGCGCCGCAGTCAATCTCGATCAGGCATTCCAGCGTCGTGCCATGCTTTTGCGCAGCCTCCGAAAGCTCGGCAACATTGGCCAGATCATCCACACAAACAATGATCCGCGATCCAAGCAGAGGCAGCCGGGCCAGCCGGTCAATCTTTTGCGGATCGCGCACCTGATTGGACACAAGCACATCCTTGATGCCGCCGCGCACGAACACCTCGGCCTCGCTGACCTTCTGGCAGCACACGCCGATCGCACCCCCAAGCTTTTCCTGAAGCTTTTGCACATCCACAGATTTATGCATCTTGCCATGCGAACGGTGGCGCATACCGTGGGTGCGGGCGTAATCGCCCATCTTCTTGATATTGCGCTCCAGCGCGTCCAGATCAAGCACCAGACAGGGCGTCTGGATATCGGCCTCATTCATGCCGGGCTTTGCGGGGATATCATAGCCCAGTTCAAAACTGGCGTAACGATCATGCGTGTTCATCGTTTCCTCCTTACCCATTCATCCAAGGAAGTTTGTCCAGATCGACATTGCCGCCGGTGATGATCACACCGATCCGCCTGCCGCGAAAAACCTCGGGGTTGCCAAGAATAACCGCCAATGGCACGGCACTTGACGGCTCAACCAAACTCTTCATGCGCTTCCAGATAAGCTTCATCGCATCGACGATTTCCTCCTCCCCCGCCGTCAAGACATTGGTCACATGCTTTTGCACGAAAGGCCATGTCAGCTCTTTCAGCGGCACTTTCAGCCCGTCCGCCACCGTGTCGGGCGCATCATCGGCGATGATGTGGCCCGCATGAAATGACCGGGCGGCATCATCGGCCTGCTTTGGCTCGGCCGCATAAATCTTCACCTGCGGCGCGATTTTGGACAGCGCAAGGCAGGTTCCCGAAATCATCCCACCGCCACCAATGGGCGCGATCACTGCATCCAACCCCTCGATCTGTTCGCAAAGCTCGCGCGAACAGGTCGCCTGCCCGGCAATCACGCGCGGATCGTTATAGGGATGCACGAATTCCGCACCGGTCTTGGCCACCACATCGGCAAAAACCGCCTCGCGGCTGGAGGTGGAGGGCTCGCATTCAACCACCCTTCCCCCATAACCAATGACCGCGTCTTTCTTGGCCTGCGGTGCACTGCGCGGCATCACCACGGTGCAGGGAATGCCCCTGCGCCCGGCCGCATAGGCCAGCGACAACCCGTGATTGCCACTTGAATGGGTCGCAACGCCCTTTGCCGCTTGCGCTTCACTTAGCCCGAAAACCGCATTTGACGCGCCGCGCACCTTGAAGGCCGCCGCCTTTTGAAAGTTCTCGCATTTGAAAAACAGCTCCGCCCCGGTCAGCGCATCAAGATAGCTGGACGTCAAAACCGGGGTGCGGTGCACATAGGGCATTATGCGCGCATGGGCCGCGATGACATCATCATATGTCGGAATATACATGGCGTCCCTCATGCGGCCCGCGCCACGGCCAGGCCGTTTTGCCGGTAGAAATCTTGTGCCGCGGCCACCCCCGATCCCAGTGTAACCCGCCAGCCCAGATCGGCCATGCACATCTCGGCCACCGCCAGCCCCGACAGCATCATGGCATCCGTCAGGCTTCCCAGATGGCCGATGCGAAACACCTTGCCTGCCACTTCGCCCAGACCCACACCAAAGGCCATGTCGTATTTTTGCGCCGCAAGGGCGACCAGATCCGTGCCATTGCACCCGGCCGGTACAACGACCGCCGTCACCGTATCGGAATAAAGCTCCGGGGACGCGGCACAGGGTTTTAACCCCCAGGCCGCCACCGCGCGGCGCACCCCTTCGGCAATGCGGGCATGGCGCGCCCAGACAGTCTCGATCCCTTCATCAAGCAACAGACCGCAAGCAACATTCAGCCCGTTCAAAAGCCCGACCGGCGGCGTATAGGGATAGCCGCCCGCGCCGTAAGATTTGCGCATATCGCGAAAGTCGAAGAAGGCACGCGGCAGTGTTGCGGTTTCCATGGCGGCCAGCGCCTTGGGGCTTGCCCCCAAAATTGCTAGGCCCGCCGGCAGCATGAAGCCCTTCTGGCTGCCCGCAACCGCAATATCAACGCCCCAGCCATCCATCCGAAATTCCATCGACCCGATGGAAGACACACCATCAACAAACAACAATGCCGGGTGGCTGGCCGCATCAAGCGCGCGCCGGATGCCGGCAATATCCGACACCACCCCCGGTGCCGTTTCATTATGCGTGGCCAGAACTGCCCTGATCTTGTGCCCGCCATCCGCCTTCAGCGCCGCTTCAATCGCGCCCAGCGGTGCACCCTGACCCCACGGGGTTTCAATCACCTGCACGTTCAACCCATGCCGCTGGCAAAGGTCGATCCACCGATGCGAAAACATGCCGAACCGCGCCGCAAGCACCGTGTCACCGGCGCTAAGCGTGTTTGAAACCGCCGCCTCCCAGCCGCCGGTCCCGGTTGACGGAAACAAAAACACCTCGCCAGCGGCCGTCCCCAGCACCTGTTTCACCCCAGCCACGGCCGGGGCGAAAATACGCCCGAAGGCCGCACCGCGGTGATCCAGCGTGCCCATGTCGCAAGCCTTCCGGATCACCTCCGGGATATTGGTTGGGCCGGGAATGAAAACCGGGTTCTGACCGTGCATGACGCGCTCCTGCTGGTTGATCAGATCAGGCTAAGGGCAAGTCCATCATCTTTCAATTTTTTCGAAATACTTTTTCACATGTTAAAAAATTATCCTTTCCACTTGAAAAATATAGGAAATTAGTTTTTCATGCATAGAAATACTTTTTCAGGAAACAGAAATGCCCGATCCCCGTCCCCGTGGCCGTCCCCGTGGCCGCCCCAAAAGCTTCCACGACAAGACCGATCAGAACACCATTCAATCCCTCGACCGGGCGTTGATGATCTTGACCATAGTCAGCGAAGCCAACGGGCTTTCGCTTTCCGATCTTGCCAAAGAAAGCAACACCTCGGCGCCAACCGTCTACCGCGCCCTGACCACCTTGCAATCGCACGGCTTTGTCGAAATGGAAGATCCGGGCCAGCTTTGGCATGTGGGCGGCGGCGCGTTCCGGGTCGGGTCAAGCTTTTTGCGCCGCACCAAGATCATCGACCGCGCCCGCCAGCCGATGGACCGGCTGATGCGTGCCACCGGCGAGACGGCAAATCTGGGGGTAGAGCATCGCGATCAGGTGCTTTTCCTGGCGCAGGTAGAAACCCATGAAGCGATCCGGGCCTTCTTTCCACCCGGCACACTTGGCGCCATGCATGTCTCGGGTATCGGGAAAGCACTGCTGGCCTGGCTCCCGCTGGCCCGCGTGGCGCAGATTATCGGTGATCAGGGGCTGGCGCGCTTCACCCCGCAATCGCATGCCGACCTCGCTTCGCTTTCGGCGGATCTGTCCCAGACAAGGGCGCGCGGCTATGCGGTGGACAACGAGGAACGCGCCCAGGGCATGCGCTGCGTCGCCGCACCGATATTCAATGCGCATGGCGAACCTGTCGCGGGCCTCTCGATCTCGGGCCCCACGTTTCGGATTGAAATGGGTGCCGCCGACGCCATTGGCGCATTGGTCAAGGCAGCGGCGGATGAGGTGACCGAAGCCACCGGCGGCCGGATCCCGGCCTGACCGCTAAGCAAACCGCGCCCGCAACCGGCGCAGCCCCTCTGCCAAAGCGGCCTCGGCGGCAGCGCTGCTTTCCGCCTCGGCATAACAGCGCAGTTCCGGCGCATTGCCCGAAGGGCGCAGATGCAAGATCCGCCCATCTGCAAAGGTCACGCGCAAACCATCGGTGCGGTCAACCACGGC
Source organism: Albidovulum sp. (assembly GCA_049670445.1). GTDB lineage: Bacteria > Pseudomonadota > Alphaproteobacteria > Rhodobacterales > Rhodobacteraceae > TMP-24. Next base: position 7,363 of record JBATTI010000023.1, read on the forward strand.
CTCGGGGCCGAAGCCTGCGAAAAATCCCGCGCGTTCGCTTTGCGAACCACTTAACGCAGACACCAACGCCAAAGACCGCTCCGTCGCGATGTTTTCCAGCCGGTCCGACGCGGTATGGCGCGCGGGCAAGGTCGCCCATAGCCCACCAAGCGTCAGGCCCCGCCGGCGCGCCAGCACCAGCGGCATCAGCAACGGCAAAAGACTGTCGCGGGTCATCAACCGCGCCAAAACACCGGCCTCCAGCGCCGCATCAAACCCCAGCAAGAAGCCGCCATTCGCCTCAAACCCGACCGGGCGGCAGGGCGGGGCAGCCGCCGCCATCGCCGCGATCACAAAGGGCGATCCGATACGGGTCCGGATCACCCGGTCAAACGCCCCCGACGCCTCTAGCATGGTGTTCGACGACACCGGCGTGATCACGCAATCAGCGCCCAGCGCCAACGCCGTAAGCATCCCCAACACATCGCCCGGAATAACCGCGCCGCGCTCATCCGTCAGCAGCGGGCGATCACCGTCACCATCCGCCGAGAGCACGGCATCAAGCCCGTGTTCCGCCACCCAGTCACGCAGCCTCTTGCGGGTTTCGGCGGCGACGGCTTCGGTATCAACCGGCACGAAGCAATCGGAGCGCCCCAGCGCCACGACCTCGGCCCCAAGCCCGCGCAAGACCGCGCCCAAGACATCGCGCGCGACGGAGCTGTGTTCATAAACCCCAAGCCGCATCCCCCGCAGCGCGCCCTTGGGAAGCGCCTCAATATAGCGCCGCACATAGCGCTCGTTGATCGCGCCGTCCTGCTCGGTTCCAGCCTCTTCACGGGTCTTCAAGGGCCGCCCGTCACCGGCAATACGGCTGATCTTGGCCTCCTCGGCTTTGGTAATCTCGCCCTTGGCCGAATAAAATTTCAATCCATTGCGATCTGCGGGAATGTGTCTTCCGGTAACCATTACCGAAGGTGCCCCGCGCCCAAGCGCGGCCAGGGCCAGCGCCGGGGTCGGCACTTCACCGCAACAAATCACCCGGTATCCGGCCGCCGCTGCCCCCGCCGCCACCGCCGCCGCGATGCGCGCCGAAGATGGGCGCAAAT
>JBATTI010000024.1:0-2090 GCA_049670445.1 Albidovulum sp.
TGGTTGAGGTCATCGGCGGCTCTGACGGCCCGGCGAAAGAGGCCACCGAAACCGCCATTGCCAGTGGCAAGGATGTCGTCACCGCAAACAAAGCGCTTTTGGCCCTGCATGGTCAGGCCTTGGCCGAAGCCGCCGAAGCCAAAGGCCATGTGATCCGCTTTGAGGCCGCAGTTGCAGGCGGCATTCCGGTGGTCAAAGCCTTGACCGAGGGGCTTGCGGGCAATGAAATCCGCCGGGTCATGGGCGTGATGAACGGCACGTGCAATTACATCCTGACGCGGATGGAAAGTGCCGGCCTGCCCTATGCCGATGTCTTTGAAGAGGCCCGACAGCTTGGTTATCTTGAGGCCGACCCAAATCTGGACGTAGGCGGCATTGACGCGGGCCACAAGCTTAGCTTGCTGGCCGCCATTGCCTTTGGCACCCGCGTTTCATTTGACAAGGTTGAACTGGAAGGCATTGGCCGCATATCGATAGACGATATCCGCCGCGCCGCCGATATGGGTTACCGGATCAAGCTGCTTGGCGTGGCGCAAATGACCGGGCGCGGGCTTGAACAACGTATGTCGCCCTGCCTTGTCCCCTCTGATAGCCCCATCGGTCAGTTGGAGGGCGGCACCAATATGGTGATCCTTGAAGGCGATAGTGTGGGCCAGATCGTGATGCGCGGCGCCGGTGCTGGCGAAGGCCCGACCGCCAGCGCGATTTTGTCGGATGTGATCGACATCGCCCGCGGCACCCGCCTTTCAACCTTTGGGCAGCCGGCCGCGACGCTGGCCACTGCAACTCCCGCCAAGGCCACGGCCCCGGCACCCTATTATCTGCGCATGGAACTGGCCGACAAACCCGGAGCCTTGGCCAAGGTCGCCACGGTTTTGGGCAATGAGGGCATCTCTATCGACCGGATGCGCCAATATGGCCACGAAAATACCAGCGCCCCGGTACTGATCGTCACGCATAAATGTACCCGTGACGCGGTGAAGCATGCCTTGGTGCATCTGCCCGCGACGGCGGTGGTTGTGGGCGAGCCGGTGGCCATACGTATCGAAGCAGTTTGACCGGCGCTGCCAGGGAGCGTTGCCGATACCGCTGTAATGTCAAAGAATGAAGCGTAATAGGGCAAGGCTGGCCAATCGTGCCGCTTAACCCTTGCCCACACCGTAGCCGAACGGCTAGATGCAGGGCAAATCGACACGGACAAGGATAAAACATGGCCGATCCGCAGGAATTTCACGACCGTATGCTCTCATTGGGCCTTGCCCGCGTCTCCGAGGCTGCCGCACATGCCTCTGCCCTCTTGATCGGGCGGGGCGACGAAAAGGCCGCCGACCAAGCTGCGGTCAATGCGATGCGCGACCAGCTTAACATGCTGGACATCAAAGGCACGGTTGTCATTGGTGAGGGCGAGCGGGATGAAGCGCCGATGCTGTTCATCGGTGAAGAGGTCGGATCAGGCAATGGGCCTGAGGTTGATATCGCCCTTGACCCTTTGGAAGGCACGACGCTGACCGCCAAGGACATGCCCAATGCGCTGACCGTTATTGCCATGGCGCCGCGCGGCACGCTGCTGCACGCGCCCGATGTTTACATGGACAAGCTTGCCGTCGGCCCTGGCCTGCCCACAGATGTGGTCAGCCTTGACATGTCACCGACCGAGCGGATTTTGGCGCTGGCGGCGGCCAAAGGCTGCAAGCCTACCGATATTACCGTCTGTATTCTTGAGCGCCCGCGCCATGAGGCGATGATTGCCGAAGTTCGCGCCACGGGTGCGGCAATCCGACTGATCACCGATGGGGACGTCGCCGGGGTAATCCACTGTGCGGAATCTGAGATCACCGGCATTGATATCTATATGGGCTCTGGCGGCGCACCCGAAGGGGTTCTTGCGGCCTCCGCACTCAAATGCATGGGCGGACAGATCTGGGGGCGGCTTTTGTTCCGCAACGACGATGAACGTGGCCGGGCCGCCAAAGCCGGGATCAAAGACCTGAACCGCATCTATTCGCGCGATGAGATGGTGACACGCGATGTGATCTTTGCCGCCACCGGGGTTACCAACGGCTCTATCGTGCAAGGGGTCAAACGTGAAC
>JBATTI010000025.1:0-2152 GCA_049670445.1 Albidovulum sp.
CCCAACCCACAAAGGAGCCGCCATGATGCAAGCAGATGATCGCCTTATCGTCGCCCTTGATGTCCCCAATGCCCTTGCCGGCCTCAAGCTTGCAGAAACCTTGGGCGATGCCGTCAGTTTCTACAAGATCGGTCTTGGCATGTTGACCGGCGGCGGCCTTGCCCTTGCGGCCGAGCTTAAGGGCGAACACGGCAAGCGCATCTTTCTTGACATGAAGCTTTTTGACATCGGCGCCACGATCGAGGCCGCCGTGCGCGGCCTTGCGCAATATGATCTGGATTTTCTGACCGTGCACGGCGATCCGCATGTGGTGCGCGCCGCCAAAGAGGGTGCGGGCGGCAAAAACCTTCAGATCCTTGCCGTCACGATCCTGACCTCGCTTGACCGCGCCGATCTGGACGCGGGCCTGATCCGCGCGGGCGACATCCCGGAAATTGTGGGTGAACGTGCCGCGCGCGCTTTCGCGGCGGGCGCAGATGGTGTCATCGCAAGCCCGCAAGAGGCCGCCTTGATCCGCGCTTTGCCCGAGGCCGCAGGCAAGCTGATCGTGACCCCCGGCGTGCGCCCGATGGGGGCCGCCCTTGGCGACCAAAAACGCGTCGCAACCCCGGCAATGGCTGTGGCAAACGGCGCCGATCACGTCGTCGTCGGCCGCCCGGTCTGGGCTGCAGCCGACCCCAAGGCAGCCGCAGAAGCGATCCTGGCGGAACTATCGGCCTAGCCCCAAAACGAAAAAGGGGGGGCGTATTCCCACACCCCCCCCGAAAAAGGTCTTCGTAGATGATCGCTTAGTTGAAGCTGTAGACCAGCGACAGGTTAAGCGTGTTGTCGGTATGCTGCAGGCCGGGCAACGGATCGGTGTCATATTCAGTACGGTAGCCGATGCGGGTCGACAGGGCTTTCGACATCGCAATGTTCACACCAATATCGTTGGTCACCAAAGTGTTGGTTTCCGAACCAAGAATGTCGGTGTCGTTGGTCAGCGTCACCGTATCATTGATGCGGTAGAAGACCCGCGAAGACACGATGGCCGCAGGGTTGGTATCGCTTACACCGTTTTGAAGCTCGGTGTAGCGCGCGCCAACGCCGGCTTGCAAACGCCATGCAACATTGTCGGTATTGATGATGCGGTAGCCGGGACCAAAGCCCAAGAACGCGTCTTTCTTGTTGGAGGCAAAATCATCCACTTCCAGACGCAAAAGACCGAAAGCATAGAAACGGTCGCTGAAAGACCGTGTCACGTCATAGATCGCAAAGGCGTTTTGCTCATTCTTGACAGAATTCGATTCGCCATAACCAAAGGCAAAACCAAGGCTGTGGCTCCAATCACCAAGGCGCTCGGTATAGCGGCCGCCAGCGGCAAAATCCTGGGTGTCGGTGTTGCCCGTGGCACCCGAATAGGTCAGCGAAACACTGCCGGTCGACGTGCGTTCGCCCGAACCGAATGTGTAGCGCACGCTGTCATTCGAACGTGCGAGGTTGCGCTGGGTTTCGATTTCGATGTCCGAGATACGGTCATCAAGAGCGCGATCCCCGATCAGGGTCTGTGCTGCAGCAGGTACTGCAAACGCCATCACAATGGCCGTAGCGGAAGCCAGTTTGGTTGTAAGTTTCATTTGGAAACCTTTCCCGTTTGCGAGACTGGCAACATGCCGTCTCAGTTGATCACGGGACCGACTTAGGGCAGGGGGTTCGTCGGAAACAGCCGCTGGTAGGGCAATAATGGCAGGTGCAATACATTTGCGACACGAATAATATTAATTGTTACAATGAGTATTTCTTATGTAATAAATATGCGTGGAAAAACTTAGCCCTTGCGGTGGTTTGGCGAAAGATACTCATTCGCGGCCTCATTAATTTCCAACTCAAGACCTGAAACAACTTTGGCAAGAACGTGCTCAACGGCGTTCAGTACCGCAGGGTCAAGGTCTTCGCGCCAGACCCACCAGACGGGAAACGGAAAGCTTGGCGCGCCCTCGACCCGGTGCAACAGACCCGAATCGCAATATCGCTTGACTTGGCGTGCGGGCAAATAGGCCCCGAAATCCCGGCGAGAGATGAAGTCCGCCGTCAATGCCCCAAGTGCCGCCGTCAATCCCTGCCCGGTTAATTCGGGTAAATGGCGGGCATGCTGATGCAAGAACTCCGGGCC
>JBATTI010000026.1:0-3567 GCA_049670445.1 Albidovulum sp.
CCTCAACCCCGCGCAAATGGTCAGGGGTGGTGTCAACATGGGTGCGGATCGCCAACAGACCCATCGAGGCCGCCCAATCGCAATAGCGCAGCGCGCGGGCGACCATATCGTCAACACCCGCCATTTCGCGCAGCTCGCCCCAAAGCGAAATACCTTCCAGAAGTGTGCCGCTGGTATTGATCCGGGGTGTCCCGTAGGAAAGCGTCGCATCCATATGGAAATGCGGATCGACAAACGGCGGCGACACCAGATCACCCGTGGCGTCAATCACCGCGCGCGCTTCCCCCTCCACCCGGCCAATCGCGGCGATCCGGTCGCCCTTGATGGCAATGTCAGCGACAGATCCATCGGGCAAGGTTCCGCCCCTGACGATCAGATCAAACATCAGCGTTCCCCTTTGTTGAACGGGATCATCAGCGCCGCAGGCACCTCGGCGCGGCGCGACATCAAGACAAGCGCCAGAATGGAAAGCACATAAGGCACCATCAAGAATACCTGATAGGGCACCAAAGCCCCCATCGGGGTTTGCTGCATCCGCACCTGAAGCGCGTCGAACCCCGCAAACAGCAGCGCGCCCAGCACCGCCTTGCCCGGCCGCCACGCCCCGAAAACCACAAGCGCTATGCAGATCCAGCCGCGCCCGTTGACCATTTCAAAGAAAAAGCTTGAAAACGCCGACATCGTCAAAAACGCCCCGCCAATCGCCATCAGCCCCGACCCGAAAACCACCGCCCCCATGCGGATCGCGGTTACCGAAAGCCCCTGCGCTTCTACCGCCGATGGGTTTTCACCCGCCGCGCGCAGCGCCAGGCCAATCGGGGTGCGGTACAAGACCACCGACACCACAATCGCCAGAACGAAGGCAAGATAGGTCAGCGCAGTTTGCGAAAAAAGCGCCGGCCCCAATAGCGGAATATCGGATAAAAACGGGATTTCAAACGGCTGGAACGGCGTGATTTTCGGCGGAGAGGTCACCTCGGGCAATGACAACCGATAGGCAAAACTTGCCGTCGCCGTGGCCAAAAGCGTGATGCCAAGCCCGGTAACATGCTGCGACAACCCGAAAGGCACCGTCAATGTCGCGTGCAAAAGCCCGAAAAGCATCCCCGCCAGCATCGCCACCAAAACCCCGGCCCACAGCCCAAGGCCAAGATAAACCGCCATCCAGCCCGCAAAGGCCCCGATGACCATGATCCCCTCGATCCCAAGGTTCAAGACGCCCGCGCGCTCGCAGATCAACTCTCCCAAAGTCGCAAAGATCAGCGGCGAGGCGATGCGGATCACCGCCGCCCAGAAACCGGCAGACAAAAGGATATCAAAAAGCTCTGTCACCCTACCTCCACCTGATGCGCGCCGTGGTCAGCCGCAGGGCCAGAACCATGGTCAAAAGTGCAGTCGCCAGCAAGATATCGGCAATATAGGTGGGCACTTCGGCGGCCCGGCTCATGCTGTCGGCGCCGACGAAAATTCCGGCCACGAACACGGCGGACAGAACCACGCCCAGCGGGTTCAACAAGGCAAGCATCGCCACGATAATGCCGGTATAGCCAAAGCCCGGACTCAGATCGAGGGTCAGGTTGCCCTTCAACCCCGCAACTTCGGAAAACCCCGCCAAAGCCGCAAGGCCGCCCGACAAAAGGGCGGTCTTGACCAGCACCCTGCCCACCGGAATCCCCGCAAACCGCGCCGCTTCCGGGTTTTGGCCGACAGCGCGAATTTCAAAGCCCAATGTGGTGCGGGTCTGGATCACCCAGACAATCACGGCCGACAAAACGGCCAGCCCAAACCCCCAATGCAGCCGCAACCCCGTGACAATCCGTGGCAAGCGGGCCGTCTTGTCCAGCGCTTCCGATTTCGGCCAGCCCATGCCCATCGGGTCTTTCATCGGCCCTTCAAGCAGATAAGACACAAAAAGCAGCATGATAAAGTTGAACAACAGCGTCGTGACCACCTCATCCACCCCGGCGCGGGTCTTGAGCAGCACCGGCCCAAGCAGCACCATTGCCCCTGCGGCCATCGCGGCAAGGGCGATGACCGGGATCAAGATCACCGATGGCAGCCCAAGGGCGCCGGTGCCCAACAGCACCGTCACAATCGCGCCCGCATAAAGCTGTGCCTCGGCCCCGATATTCCAAAGCTTGGCGCGAAAGGCGACGGCAATCGCAAGGCCGGTGAAGATAAGCGGCGTGGCGCGGTTCAGCGTCTCAAGCGCTGCGAATTTTGATCCGACCGCGCCTTTCAGGATCAGGCCCAGCGTCGCAAACGGATTGGCCCCTGCCAGCAGCGCCAGAAGCGAGGCGATAAGCACCGTCAGCGCCAATGCCCCCGCAGGCAGGCCAAAGCGGCGCAGCGCCGAAGGGTTGGCAATGGGTTCAAGCCGCATTTGCGCCCCCCTCAAACCCGTGGCCTGCCATCCAGATGCCCAGCTCGGCGGGGGTTTTTGACCCGCGCGCAAAACCCGGCGACAAGCGCCCCTCATAGATGACATGGATCACGTCACAAAGGGCCATCACCTCATCCAGATCCTCGGAAATCAGCAACACCGCCGCCCCCGCATCCCGCGCCGCGATCAGGCGGTTATGCACGAAGGTGACCGCGCCAATATCAAGGCCACGCACCGGCTGGTTTGCCAGGATGATCTTTGGCCCCGCCTCCAGCACCCGCCCAAGTATCAGCTTTTGCATATTGCCGCCCGACAACAGCCTGATCCTGGCCGCCGGGCCCGGGCAGCGCACGTCATAGGTTTCAATGATCTTTTGGGCGAAATCAGTGGCCGCACGCCAATTCATCCAGCCCCTGCGGCTGAACGGCGCCTCGGCATAGCGTTCCAGCACCGCGTTTTCGCTTAAGGTGAAATCGGCAACCGTCCCGGTCTTGTGGCGATCTTCGGGAATGCGCGCAATCCCGGCCGCCAGCGCCGCGCGCGGCGACCAGTGCCCCGCGCTTTCGGGGTCAAACTGCATTGTCCCGGCCTTTGGGCTTTGCAGCCCGCCAATCAGCCCCGCCAAAGCCGCCTGCCCGTTGCCGGACACCCCGGCAAGCCCGGTGATCTGACCGGCCCGAAGCGCGAGATCCACCCCCTCAAGCCCCGGCGCATTGCCCTGCGCCGCAGTATGCACCCCGGTCAGCGTCAAAAGCGCCGGTCCGGGCAGACATTCCGCAACCTTCGGCGGCGTGACCTCGGCCCCCACCATCAATTCCGCCAGCTTGTGGCGATCGGTATCCACCGTGGCCACCTCACCCACCAGCTTGCCATGGCGCAACACCAAAACCCGCGACGAAATCGCCATCACCTCGCCCAGCTTATGTGAAATGAAGATGATCGACAGCCCAAGCGCCACCGCCTTGCGCAAGGTTTCAAACAGTGCCGTGGTTTCTTGCGGGGTCAAAACTGCGGTCGGTTCATCCAGAATCAGGATGCGGGCATCGCGGTAAAGGGCCTTCAAAATCTCAACCCGCTGGCGTTCACCCACCGTAAGCGTGCCAACCTTGGCACCCGGATCAACCGCAAGGCCGAAATCTGCCGAAAGCTGCTGCACCCGGGCGCGCGCGCCGCGCGCATGAAGG
>JBATTI010000027.1:0-2113 GCA_049670445.1 Albidovulum sp.
CAGTAAAGCCTTGGGCCTCCAACGCGCGAAGCCCATGCAGCATCACTTTGTCGACGCCAATCCGCATGTTGGCGCCGCCATGCTCTCGGATCACGTCGCGGACTTCGTGGCTGAACACATCGGCCGCCACATCCAATTTGTCGCCGCGATCAAAATAGAACAGATCGGCGCCTGAGCGTTGTTCGCGCACCAATGGGTTGAATTTGCTCAGAAACATTGCCTGTTTATAGTCCCAGACAACCATATAGCCCTCGGCGCAGACCAGACAGGCACGAAACGGGTTATGGGTGTTCCACAGCTGCATATTGGTGCTGTCGGTGGCGTAGCGGATGTTCAAAGGATCGAACATCAGCAAGCCACCCCAACCCCTGTCCACAATCGATCTGGTCAGCCTTTTCCAGCGATATTCGCGCATGCGTTCAAGATGGGGCAAGTCCAGCCCCGCAGCCTGCCATTCGCCAAAGGCCAGTTGCGTTGGCCCGATCTCAATGCGGTTGTTATCATTAGGGCTGCCGTCGCCCAGGGTGGCGCCACGGTTGGGGTCGATCTTGCGGCGATCTGAATAATGCTCGTTCATGTCTCACACCTTTGCTGCTGGTGCCAGCATGTGCCGACCCATGCCTTTTGGCCGCGCCAATTGCGACATGGCGAAGGGCCGTTTGCGCCGCATGTGCCCAGGTTGACGGCATTATTGCTGCTTTGGCAGATTGCGCTTGGCGTGGGTGTGGTTCATGTTCAGGCCTCAACTTCACCTGTTCAGGTGCCTATATGACCGCTGTCTTGCAATCCCATTTGCCCTTCGCGCCCTGGACTGACCCGGTGGCCCGAAAACTGCCGGGAATGCGCCCGGTTGATCTGAGTGACTGGATCGTGGTTGATGATGCTTTCGCTGCACAGATGCGGTTGCGCGACAGCCTTACAGCAGCCCAGCCTGACGTGGTGTTGCGTTTGGACAATGAGGCGCGCCCCGCCGCAGAAGAATTGCTGACGATGCTGGTGGACGCCTTGGGCCAGCTTCCCGGCTTTGATGTTCAAGCGGATGGGTTGCGCCGGCCAGACGGCATAACCGTGCGGCTGGAAAGATCAGATCCGATGGCCACGATCGCCCGGCTTTGCCAAGATGATTTTTGCATTCTGGAAAAACAAGATGCCGAACATGTGCTGACCGCAGCCGCCTTGTGTTTTCCGGCAAGCTGGTCGCTGGCCCAAAAGTTCTTGCGCCCGCTGATCGGCATTCATACGCCGGTGCCAAGCTATGACAGCGGGATTGCGGCGCGGGTCCAGCGTCTATTCGATGCCATTCGCCCGGGCCAGGTTCTTTGCCGCGCCAATGTCTTTCTTTACCATGACCCCGATTTGCACCAGCCGCGCCGCGAGGGCGAAAGCCGGCCGCGCCCCGGCGGCGCGGCGGATTATGTGCGGTCTGAGCGTCAATGCCTCCGGCGTTTGCCAACAAGCGGGGCGGTGGTGTTTTCCATTCACACCTATGTTGTCAGACGCACGGACCTGACGGGCGGGCAGGAAACCGCCCTGCGCGCCTATATGTCAGACGGTGATCGGGCGTTCTGATTTTATTATCAAATTGAGGCCCTGCCGGGCCAAGCCATTTATCTGGCTTCCCGGATTGTTTTTGGGCCCCGGATTGTTTTTGGGCCCCGGATTGTTTTTGGGTAAGGGGTGCGCATGCAAAAAGGCCCCCTTGGCGGGGGCCTTTTGTGGTGATGGGTTCGGGCCGGTCAGCAAGAATAGTAAAGCTGATACTCGACCGGATGTGGGGTGTGTTCAAAGGCGTAAACCTCTTCCCACTTTAGGGCCATGTAGCCCTCAAGCTGATCCTTGGTGAACACGTCACCGGCCAGCAGGAAGTCGTGATCCTTTTCCAGTTCTTCCAGCGCTTCGCGCAGGCTGCCGCAAACCGTCGGGATTTCGGCCAGCTCTTCCGGCGGCAGATCGTAGAGATCCTTGTCCGAGGCCGGGCCCGGATCGATCTTGTTCTTGATGCCGTCAAGGCCAGCCATCAACAGGGCTGCAAACGCCAGATAGGGGTTCGCCGCGGGATCGGGGAAGCGGGCTTCGACGCGCTTGGCTTTGGGCGATTCGGTCCACGGAATAC
>JBATTI010000028.1:0-1561 GCA_049670445.1 Albidovulum sp.
TTCATCCGTGATACCGTAGCGATCTTTGCAGATTTCATCCCAAAGCTCGGTGAATGCGCGCATTTTGCACAGTTCGGTAACAAAGCGGATACCGGCATTCACGAAAAAACTGATGCGCCCCACCATCGCCGGGAAGCCTTCGGCGGGGACTTTGCCCTTCAGATCATCCAAGACCGCGATTGCCGTGGCCAGCGCAAAGGCCAGCTCTTGTTCCGGCGTCGCCCCGGCTTCTTGCAGATGGTAGGAACAGACGTTCATCGGGTTCCATTTGGGCAGATGCTGGGCCGTATAGGCGGCGACATCGGTGATCATCCGCAAGCTGGGCTTGGGCGGGCAGATATAGGTGCCGCGCGACAGGTATTCCTTGATGATATCGTTTTGCACCGTGCCTTGCAGGGCCGCGATATCGGCGCCTTGCTCCTCGGCCGCCGCGATATAAAGCGAAAGCAGCCAAGGGGCGGTGGCGTTGATGGTCATCGAGGTGTTCATCTGGTCCAGCGGAATATCCGCGAAGAGCGCGCGCATGTCGCCCAAATGGCAAATCGGCACGCCGACCTTGCCGACCTCGCCGCGTGCCAGTTCATGATCGCTGTCATAACCGGTTTGGGTGGGCAGATCGAAGGCCACCGAAAGGCCGGTCTGGCCCTTGGCAAGATTGGCGCGGTAAAGCGCGTTGGAGGCCTTGGCGGTCGAATGGCCCGCATAGGTGCGAAACAGCCAGGGCTTGTCCTTTTTATCTTGGGTCATAGCGGCCTCCTGAATCGTCTTTGAAACATTCTTTCGTCGCGGGCCAGATAAAAGAAATTTCGTAATATTGTCAATTCGCCGCGTTGCAGAAATTACGATGCCGCAGTGCAATCATGCCAGATCATCGTGGTGGCATGGCGAAATCCGAATATGTGGCGCAAGGGGCCAAGATGCTGAACCTCACCCGCCACAAACCCCTCACGGGTATAAAGGGCTTTTGCGCGCGGATTGCTGTCAATCACGTCAAGGCGGACCTTGCTTAGGCCGCGCTGCACCGCTTGCAACTTGATCGCTTTCAAAAGGGCAGTGCCAATACCTTTGCCGCGCGCATTGGGGGCTACGAAGATGCCGTCCATCAACAAGGTATCGGCGGTCAGATCGCGCTCCAATAGCGCCAAGATGGGCGCGCGCCACGCAGTTCCGAGCCAGCCATAGGTTGCGGCCAGATCGGTCAGGCCGCCACCGATGAACCCACCCGTGGCCGTCTTGAAACCGGCCAGACCCATCAAGGCACCATCGGGGCCCTGAGCGCTGATCGCATGGGCGGGGTCGGCAACGGCGCTGAGAAACTTCAAGGCAAGATGTTCGGGGCCCATAACCTTGCCCAGCTTGGCCCCGAAGGCGTTCCAGAAAAGCTGTGCCGCCGCACCGCGTTGTGCGGGCAAGAAGCCCGGCGAGATGGTGATGCCAGTGTCGGTCATGGGCATAAGATGGGGCGCAAACCTTGCCGCTGCAAGCCCGCCGCATCGTCGCGTTGCGGGATTTACCATTGCATCCCAACCTGTCACTTTCGGCGCATGTTTCAGACAGTGAC
>JBATTI010000029.1:0-1820 GCA_049670445.1 Albidovulum sp.
GTTCCGCACGAAAGGTGATATGGCATGAAAGTCGGCATTATCATGGGGTCGCAATCCGATTGGCCGACGATGAAAGAGGCGGCCAATATATTGGACACGCTGGACATAAGCTATGAGACCAAGATCGTGTCGGCCCACCGCACCCCCGATCGGCTTTGGGCTTATGGTCGCGAAGCGGTGGGGCGCGGCCTTCAGGTTATTATTGCGGGCGCTGGCGGGGCGGCGCATTTGCCCGGCATGATGGCCTCCAAGACCCGGCTGCCGGTGATTGGCGTGCCGATCCTGACCAAGGCCCTGTCGGGCGTCGACAGTCTTTATTCCATCGTCCAGATGCCCAAGGGCTATCCTGTGGCCACGATGGCCATTGGTGCCGCCGGATCAGCCAATGCGGGCCTTATGGCCGCCGCTATCCTGGCCTTGAACGATCCGGACCTGGCCGAACGGCTGGATGCGTGGCGTGATGCGCTGACAGCCTCTATCCCGGACGACCCCAAAGATGACTGACAGATTGCCGCAAGGTTCGACAATTGGCATTTTGGGCGGCGGCCAGCTTGGCCGTATGCTTTCGGTCGCGGCGGCGCGTCTGGGCTATAAGACCCATATATTTGAGCCCGGCGCCAACCCGCCCGCCGCCGACACCGCCCATAGGGTCACGACCGCTTCTTATGACGATCACGATGCCCTTGGCGCATTTGCCGAAAGCGTGGATGTCATCACCTATGAGTTCGAGAATGTCCCCACCGCCGCGCTTGACCTTCTGGAAGCGCGCCGCCCGATACGGCCCAACCGCAAGGCGCTGGCGATCAGCCAGGACCGCATCGCCGAGAAAAACTTTCTGACCGGTCTTGGCCTGACGACTGCCCCCTACGGCGCGGTCGGCAATGCGGCCGAGCTTGATGCGGCCATCGCCGCCATCGGCCTGCCCGCCATATTGAAGACCACCCGGCTTGGCTATGACGGCAAAGGTCAGGCGCGGATCATGGCGCCGGGCGATGCCGCCCCTGCCCTTGCGGCCATGCAAGGCGCGCCTGCGGTTCTGGAGGGTTTCATCACCTTCAGCCATGAGGTTTCGGTGATCGCGGCGCGCGGCCTTTCCGGCGAAGTATCCGCCTATGATCCGGGCGAAAACGTCCATAAAGACGGCATCTTGCACACCACCACCTTGCCCGCCCGCCTGAGCGCCGCGCAGGCAACCGATGCGGTCTTGCTGGCCGCGCGGATCTTGAACGCGCTTGACTATGTCGGGGTCATGGGGGTTGAGCTGTTCGTCACCGATGCGGGGCTGATCGTCAATGAAATCGCGCCGCGCGTCCACAACTCTGGCCACTGGACGCAAAATGGCTGCGCTGTCGATCAGTTTGAGCAGCATATACGTGCCGTCACCGGATGGCCTTTGGGGGACGGCGCACGCCATGCTGATGTCGAGATGCTGAACCTCATCGGCGATGACATGGACCGCATCCCCGAACTGGCCGCGCAAAAAGACACAGCGCTGCATCTTTACGGCAAGGCCGAGGCCCGGCCGGGGCGCAAGATGGGCCATGTGAACCGCATCTTGAAGCGCGGCTAGGGCGCTGGACGACCGGCCGGGGCCGTGACGCCCCCCCGGCTGCGGCTTCATCCGATATCTTGCGTGTTCCGGCCACGGTTGGCCGCCGCGGAGTTGGCCTATCAACTTTAACCCCGCGATCCCCCGATGCCGCCTGAAATCAAAGCTTTGGGCGCGTTTGGGTGATAGCGGATGCTTCAGGACAAAGTCGGAACGCATGAATTGATAGATTTCAGCGGTAAGTCCGAGACAGGGGCAAAGCCGGATATTC
>JBATTI010000030.1:0-4105 GCA_049670445.1 Albidovulum sp.
ATCTGTAGCAAAGGTGGCCGCCGATCTTGGGCTGGATGCTTTGATGGCGCGGCGCGTGGCCGGGCTTTCGGGCGGCGAGGCGCAACGCGTGGCCCTTGGGCGCGCCCTTCTGACCGCGCCGCGATTGTTGTTGATGGACGAGCCGTTGTCATCGCTGGATGCGGCCAGCCGGGCAGAGATATTGCCGGTGCTTGAGCGGCTGCGCGATCAGGCAAAGCTGCCGATCCTCTACGTCAGCCATTCCTTGGGCGAAGTGGCGCGGCTGGCAACACGCGTGTTGGCACTGCACCAGGGCAAGGTGGCAGCCTTTGGCCCGACCGCCGAGGTTTTGGGCGATGCCGATGCCGGCCCGGCCTTCGGCGGCAGCGAACCGGGCAGTCTGATCGAGGCTTGCTATGACCGCGCAGAGGCCGACGGGCTTTGCCGTCTGACCTTTGCGGGCGGCGCGATTGTGGTGCCAGCCTTGGCGGCGCGCAAGGGCGAGGTGATCCGGCTTTTTGTGCAAGCCCGTGATGTGATGATCGCGCGGCGCCCCCCCGAAGATGTCAGTGCGCTCAACATTCTGGCGGCAACGGTCGAGGGGCTTCGCGCCGTTGATAGCGCATCGGTTGAGGTCTGGTTAAGCCTTGGCGGCCTGCGGGTGCGCGCCCGGATCACGAAGCGGTCGGCCGCGGCACTTGGGCTGGAACCGGGGATTGCGTGTTTCGCGATATTGAAGTCGGTGGCATTGGCGCGCGATCAGGATGAATGAAAATGTCGGGCGCACTGGATCATTCTGCTGGGCGCGGATAGGTTTGGCTGATGGAAAAATCTGCACTTATTGTGGCCCATGGGCAGCCGTCCGACCCGGATCCGGCCGAGGCTGATCTTGCAATTGTGGCCGCCGCCGTGGCCCGTCTGCTGCCCGGCTGGCGGATCGGTTCGGCAACGCTGGCCGCCCCTGACGCGCTGGCAAAGGCGGTGGCATGTCTGGGCGCGCCGCTGGTCTTGCCGTTCTTCATGGCGGATGGCTGGTTCATCCGCACCGCCCTGCCCCGAAAGCTGTCCGAAGCCGGGGCGCAAGATTTGCAGATATTGCCGCCATTCGGATTGATGGATGCGGTGCGCAGATTGGCGGGCTATGCGGCGATCGACGCCGTAAAGGAACAGGGCTGGAAGGCCGCGCAAACCGTGGTGGTGCTGGCCGCCCACGGATCGGGGCGAAGCCCCTACCCGGCCGAGGCCGCGCGCGCAGTTCAAGCCGCCCTTGCCCCCTTGGGCTTTGCCGATCTGCGCCTGGGCTTTATCGAAGAAGAACCCTCTTTGGTCACAGCGGCAACCAACGCAGGCGCGCGCGCGATATGCCTGCCGCTCTTTGTGGCGCGTTGGGGGCATGTGATTGGCGACATCCCCGAGGCACTGGCAGCGGCCGATTTTCAGGGGCCATGCCTTGCGCCATTGGGGCAGCACCCCGAGGTGCCCGAGATACTGGCAAATGCGTTGCGCAACGCCGAGGCGCTTGGCACATCTTAAACCGCAAAGGTCTTGGAAAGATGCGCCGGGCGCCAATCGGCCCCGACGCCAGGCGCGAACGCTCTAATTAGATGTGCAGGCGCAAATCTGGGTCTTGCCCTTCGCGGTCGTATCGATCCGCAAGAAACGAAACACACCTACCCGGTGAACCTCTTCGGTATAAACGTCCTTGCTGCCGTCTGAATAGTTAACCTCTACCGGCGTCTCGACCCGTTCAACCGGCGCGACAATCGGCGCGCCACTGTTCAGCCAATCGGCCTGCAGTGTCATCTGAAGATCCGACACCGCCCAAGTCCCGACATAGGGCCGCTTGCTGTAGACATATTCGAACGTGCCGTCTTTCTTGAACTGGAACATCCCGCGCGCAAGGACAGCCATTGCGCCCTGCTCGTCTTCACCCGTCAGCTCGGCCCAGTTGACGACATAGCTTGGCTCACTTTGACAAAGCTCATTGCGTAGAATTTCTTCACCGGTCGCCAGATCCCATTTCTCTTCGTAAAGGGCTTCCATGATCGCCGGTTCGGATTGCAGGGTTTCGCTTTTCTCCAGATTGTAGCGATAGATGCGCGATTGCGTGACATCCTCATCGCCATCATCTTCAAACTCGGACAGGTTATTGTCCAGGAACGGGTCGCATATGCTTACTTCTGCGGCCGATATGTCAGCAGATTGCGCAAAGGCCAGCTGCGAAAAACCCTGGGCGGCTGCAATTACGCACACCATTGAAAGAATACGCTGCATTTTCATCCCCACATGTAATCACTCTGTGAAAACTACTAACATCCCACCGAATTAAGTCAAAGCGGCTATTGGCCCACGCCGGGGCGCGGGGCATCGGCCGAGCCAGGCCGAATGCGGTTCTTACATCTCGCTTGCGGCGGCCAGCGGGGCCTTGTTGACGGCACTGTCATAGCTGTCGCGCGCCGCGTTGATAGAGCCTGCAGCCGCAAATACCCCGGCCACGCCTTTCATGAAATCCTGCGCCCCGCCCCCCAGCCATTTCGATGACAGCTGATCTTCGACCGCCGGGAAGGTGAAATGCGTAATGGCTTCGGCGGCAACCGCCACGTCCATGCCGGAATCCTCTGCGATGATCGGCAACATTTTTTCGCGGTTTGCCTCATCCGCCCACATGGCATTGGCGTCAGCCGTGACTTTCACGAACCCCGCGACCAGATCGAAGTTTTCGGCAATCCACTCTGCCGGGCCGGAGGTCACATCAAAGACCAAAATGCCAACTTCCTCTTTTTCCGCCCCGGTCAACAGCACGTGCCCGTGTTCTTGCGCCAAAAGCAAAGGGTTGCCCCAACCGCAAAACATATCGACCCTGCCTTGCGCCAAAGCGGCCGCGGCCTGGGCGGGTTGCATATCGGCGATCTCCATCGTCCCGACATCCACGCCGAAATGCTCCATCTGCCTCAAAAAGCCGTAATGGGCAGCGGTTCCCAGTGGCAGGGCCACTTTCTTGCCAGCCAATTCGGCGGCATTGGTCTTATCAATCCCAAGCCCATCGGCGACAACGCAATTGTCATTTTCCGCATAGGTCGCGGCAATATCCACAACTTGCAGATCCAGACCATCCGATGTGGCGACCACGAATGGCGGCACGCCTTGGCCCAGCGCAAGATCAACCGCGCCAGAGGCCATCGCCGCCGACATCTGCACGCCGGTTTCAAACGCGATCCAGTTGACCTTCACGTCCAGTTCTTCATCGTAAATACCTTTGGCCTTGGCATATTGATAGGGCATCGGCCATTCAAGAAAGTACCCCACAGTGATTTCATTCAAGGCGAAAGCACCGTGCGATCCGGTCATGAAGGCCAGCGCTGCGCAAGCCAGTTTTTGGACGGTTTTCATCATCTTTCGGTCTCTTCGTTCAGCCGCGCATCTTCATAGAAGAACACTTGCCGGGTGATATAGTAACGCGCTGGCCATTTGCCTAATAAGCCAGAGCGGTATGACCCATGAACGGCTCCGGCTCGGCGCAATGCCCGCACGAGGCACTTGGTCGCCAAGGGCCACAATTGTTGAAATAGCTGTCAGGAGTATAGGCAATCTTTCAAAAAACTGAACGTCAGATCCGCCAAATGGCGATCTGGCCTTATGTTGGAACCCGGTTTGGCCCTATTTAAGCGCGGTCTTTCATGATGATCTCAAATAGACGCCGAAGCTGCGGGCATGTATGGCAATGCCAGCACGGCGAATCTTCAAATATAGGTGTGAACATGGACAACGCAGCTTATTCGAACGACATCTCTGAAGTGGTTGAGGCCGACCGCGCCCATCTGTGGCATCATCTTATCCAGCACAAGCCCTTTGAAACCAATGATCCGCGGATCATCGTTGAAGGCAAAGGCATGCGGGTCTGGGATGCCAGAGGCAAAGAACATCTTGATGCCGTTTCGGGCGGGGTCTGGACAGTAAACGTGGGCTATGGCCGCGAAAGCATCGCCAAGGCGGTCTATGACCAGCTGATCAAGCTCAACTATTTCGCCAATTCGGCAGGCTCGATCCCCGGATCAATCTTCGCGAAAAACCTGATCGCCAAGATGCCGGGGATGAGCCGGGTCTACTACGTCAACTCGGGCTCCGA
>JBATTI010000031.1:0-3797 GCA_049670445.1 Albidovulum sp.
AAGGTCATCGCCGGGAATATCCGGCGCGGCGAGGCGGGCCAGCCTTTCTTGCATCTGGTTGACCGCGCCCGGGGGTATTGATCAACGCAGGCGCGGCGGCTTTGCCGGATCTGACCCCGGCGCGACAGGTCCGGTAGGTGCGACCTTTTCTTCAGCCGGCACCGATATTTCAATCAGCACAG
The DNA here is from genome assembly GCA_049670445.1 of Albidovulum sp. Lineage (GTDB taxonomy): Bacteria > Pseudomonadota > Alphaproteobacteria > Rhodobacterales > Rhodobacteraceae > TMP-24. Next base: position 183 of record JBATTI010000031.1, read on the forward strand.
CCATGCCCAAAAGCCCCGCACGGCTGATCTGTGCGGGTGTCATGAACATCACCTCAAACCCCTCAGGGTCGCTGTTGGAAAACAAGATCGCCTCGCTTGCGGCTTTGGCCAGCGCGTCCTGCGCCCCCGGATGGGCATCTTCAAAAACCAACACATGGCCCTGCGTGCCGGTCGCCAAGGTCGCTCCGCTTAGGTGCGCGCAGGCCGCCAAAGCCCCCAGACCGGCAAGCTTTCGGGCAAATACCGGGGCCATTTCGGGCCGGGTGGGTGCGAAATAGGCCAAAGGCGCTGCCCCACCCGCTTCTGGCGCACGGGTCAGGGCATCGGCAAGCCAATCCACCGCCTCTGGCGGCATTAAGAAAGCACCCTCGCTACCCCCAAGATTGATCCCAATGCCAAGCGCCTGACCGCCAAGCTGACCCACGATCACCCGCCCGGGCAGTGCGGCATAAGGGGCCGGGCCTTGGGTGAATTCCGCAAGCCGTTCTTCGCGGTCAAAGACCAGCACATAACGCCCGTCTTCCAAGGCCACGGTTGCAGGATCAATCGCATCACCCGATGGCTCAGAGTCCAGAAGCAAATAGACCTCGGCATCGGCAAAGCGGTGGTAATAGGCCAGCCGTGCGGCATCGTCTTCAGGGTCGCGGGTCATCGCCCAATGGGCGCGGTCAAGGTCGGTCAATTCATCCAAGATCAAGAACCTCTTTTCGGGCATTGGCGAACCGCCCTTACGCCAACAGCCGGACGACTTCCAACCGAATGCGCGGCACGACCTGCGCTTCAAACCAGTCATGTTGCTTCAGCCACCTGTAATTTCGGGGGCTGGGGTGCGGCAAGACGAATACGCCATCTCGTCCGCCAGAGCACCGCCTTACCGCTTCGGTAACCGACTGGCCACGCAGATCCGGCAGATGCCACTCAATCGCGTAGCGGCCAAGAACCAACGTCAGCTCGATATTCGCAAGCATCTTCATGACCGGCGCTCGCCAGGTTTGCGCACATTCGGTTCGGGGCGGCTTATCGCCCCCGGTTCCCGCGCCGGGAAAACACAGCCCCATCGGAAAAATGCCGATCCTTTTGTCGTCGTAGAAAGTTGATCTGTCCACGCCAAGCCAAGACCGCAATCGTTCTCCCGAAGGGTCGTCGAAGGGGCGGTTTTTCGCATGGGTGATACGGCCCGGGGCCTGCCCCGCGATCAGGATCTTTGCACGCTGATCCAACTGAAAAATTGGTTTTGGGCCTAACTCCAGCCCCTCGCAGATTGTGCAAGCCAGCATTTTTGATTTAAGCGTTTCAAGGCCCATCGGCACCTGCATTTACCCGGTTCTATTTCATATCCCGCATGGATGAACGGTGCAGGCGGTCGGGCGAATTCAGCCCAATACGGATTTCGGGAAATAGAAACTTACCACCCAATTTGGCATATCCACAATCTCTGATATCCGCAAATCGCCTGACACGCTGCACAACATATAGGCCTCCACCGCCGAGATCTGCGTGGTCGCGCAGATCCAATCGATCATCTGCCTGACCGCATCCCGCGCGGATTGCATAAGATCGGGGCCTATCCCGGTTGTGACGCGATATCCCTTTTGATCAATGTGGTTTGTCACCGGGCCGCTGGTTTCCAATCGCGGAGACAGGAACCGGGCGTTCTTGATCAGATCGACCCTGATTTCCACATCCATCGGGCTTTCAATCGCGGTCCCGCAAATCTCTCCGTCGCCTTGGGCTGCATGGGTATCGCCCAGTGACAACAGCCCGCCCGCCACTTCCACCGGCAGATAAAGCGTTGTGCCCTTGCAATTGTCGCGGATGTCCAGATTGCCACCCACCCGGCGTGGGGGGACAACGCTGTGATGCCCGGCCTCGGCCAGCGCAAGCCCGATCGTACCGACAAAGGGTTTAAGTGCGACCTGCCCGAAGGGCGCAAAAACCGCCGGTTTGGCAAGGCCGGTATCATAGGTCCAGATGTGCAGAGCCGGATCGGCAAAGTCATCGGCCAGAAGCCCAAAGCCGGGGATATTGGCGGTCCAGCCCCAGCCCGAGGCATGAAAATCCATGAAGGTGATCGCGACAGCATCCCCCGGCTCTGCCCCCTCGACGTGGATCGGGCCGGTCACCGGGTTTACATTGTCGAAATCCAGTGCCGCAAGGTCATCCAAGGTCGATCTGCTGTGAAGTTGTCCGCCCGAGGCATCGATGGTTTCAACGGCAATGGTCTGGCCCGGGGTCACCGCCAAAACCGGCTCAATCGAATTGTCCCAACCAAGGTGATGGTTGTGTTTGTGGATGGTGTGATTGCAGCCCATGGTGTTTCCCCCCTATTTTTTGCGTCGGAACAGATCTTCGATTTCCCGGTTGCCCATGATGCCATTTGGCAAGAATGCCATGACGGCGACGATAACAACGCCCAACAGAAGGCCCGACAGACCCAGCATCTGCGGCAGCTTGATCCCCACCAAAACCGGCCCTGTCTCCAGCCAGCGCACCACCTCCAACCCGATAGAGATCAAGAGGGTTCCGAAAACCGCGCCCGTCACGCTGCGCAACCCGCCAAGGATCAGCATAGCAACCGTCAAAAAGACGAAGTTGAAATAGAAGGGCCGCGCCGAGATGGTTCCCAGGAAAAACGCATAGGCGATCCCGGCTGTGGCGAAGAACAACGCACTGATAACCCAAGCAATCAACCGCACCCGGTAGACATCAACCCCCATCGACCGCGCCCCCGCCTCATCATCAGCACAGGCGCGCAGTTGCACGCCGATGGCGCTTTCGCGGAAAAGCCGGGCTGTAAAGATCGCGATGATGACCAGCGCGGTGATATGGGGCAGACCGAATATCTTCGGAATCCCGAACAGCGCCTGATTGCCTTTGAAAATATCGGTGCGGTGCAGGAATATCGAATGCACGATGACAAGGATCGCGATACTGACGATGGTCACGCCCACGCCGCTTAACCGCACGACGATCATCCCCGTCAACACCCCCAATACCCCGGTGATTGCCAAGGCGATCAGGGCCGAAACGATGGGCGACAGATCAAACGCATTCAGCCCCCATGGCGCATCGGGAAGTGACACCAGCTTCATCGCCGCAGGCGTCACGCAGATCGCCGCCGCATAGGCCGCGATCCCCATGAAGGCCGCATGCGAAAAGCCGGTGATATTCGCATTGCCGGTGAAGACCTGCAAACCCACAACCACCAGAAGATTGACGAATGTGGCATAAAGAATGCGCGCCTGATAGCTTGCCCCCCATACCGCATAGATCCCGACAATCGCCAAAATCACGACGCTGAGCAGGGCCGCCCCGATCAGCCCTTTGCGCTGCTCTTTGTTCAAATGCAGCCGCATCAGATTTTGTCTCCCTTTTCGCGCGCCGGTGACAAAATGCCGTCCGGTCGCCAGATCAAGACAAGGGCGACCATGGTGAAGACTGCAGCCTGTGCCAGACCTCCGGCACTTTGCGGCAACAAGACCAGCACCACGACCTCGGCAATGCCCAGAAGGAACCCGCCCAGCACGGCACCCGGCAGGCTACCGAACCCGCCGATCACACAAGCCACGAAGGCCACCAAAACCGGATCGAACCCCATATGCGGCTGAACCGAGC
>JBATTI010000032.1:0-4361 GCA_049670445.1 Albidovulum sp.
GCATAGCTATGTATGGAGAGGCAGCTCTTCCACCTGATTTTGTGTCCTTGCCCTATGTCAATCCCGAAGCGCCCAAGGGTGGCCGGATCGTATTTGGTGAACCGGGCGGCTTTGATTCCCTTAACCCATACATCCTCAAAGGCTCTGCCCCGTGGGGGGTTGGTGTCCACACAATCGAAACACTGATGGGCCGCTCTATTGATGAGCCGTTCACGCTTTACGGTTTACTGGCCGAATCGGTCGAGACGGATGCAGACCGACGCTGGGTGGAATTCACGTTGCGGCCCGAGGCCAAGTTTTCAGACGGAAGCCCGGTCACAATAGCCGATGTGATGTGGAGCAATGAGACTTTGGGCACCCTTGGCCACCCAAGGTATCTTGGGGCCTGGAGCAAGGTCGCCAAGATGGAACAAACGGCAGAGCGTTCAGTGCGCTTTACCTTCAACGCCCCCGACCGCGAATTGGCATTGCTGATGGGGATGCGCCCGATTTTGCAAAAATCGCAATGGGAAGGGAAGGATTTCACCGCTGGCACGTTTGAACCGCTTATCGGCAGCGGCCCCTATGTGGTCGGTGCGTATGAGGCGGGGCGCTACATCAGCTTTACCCGCAACCCCGATTATTGGGGCAAGGATCTGCCCTTCAACAAGGGCCAGAATAACCTTGATGAAATCCGCTATGAATATTTCGCTGACAGCGATGTGATCTTTCAGGCCTTCACAGGCGGTGAAACAACCTCGTTTCGCGAAGGCAACGCGGCAATATGGCAATCCGGCTATGATTTCCCGGCCGTTACATTGGGTGAAGTGGTCAAAGAGGAGATCCCGCATGCCCGCCCCGCAGGCATCGCCGGGCTGGTGATGAATACCCGCAACCCGATCTTTGCCGATTGGCGGGTCCGCGAGGCGATGATCCTGGCATTCAACTTTGAATTCATAAACAACGCCTTCAATGGCGGGTCAGAGCCGCGCATCACCTCATATTTCGCCAACTCGCCATTGGCGATGGATCCGGGTGCGGCCACCGGTGAAGTGGCCAGCCTTTTGGCTCCCTTCGCCGCAGATCTTCTGCCCGGCACTGTCGAAGGCTACAACTTCCCCACCAGCAATCCCGCCAATTCCACCGACCGAAAAAACCTGCGCAAGGCGCTGGCCCTGTTGGAAGAGGCGGGCTGGACGCCCCAGAACGGCGTTTTGCGCGACCAGTCGGGCAAGGATTTCACCTTCACCATCTTGCTCGCCTCCTCGGCCAGCACCAGCGAGGCGGTGGTGAACATCTATGTTGAGGCATTGAAGAAGCTTGGCGTGATGCCGACAATCGCATCTGTAGACGGCGCGCAATATATCAAACGCACCAATGATTATGATTTCGACATGGCCTGGTACAGCCGCCCGCTGACGCTGTCGCCGGGCAATGAACAAATGCTCTATTGGGGCGCCAAGGCGGGCGAAACGCCGGGCAGTCGCAACTGGATGGGCATGAACTCCCCCGCTGCAGAGGCGATGATCGAGGCCATGCTCAACAGCGACACCAAGGAAGAATTCACCGCCGCGACCAAGGCGCTTGATCGCATTCTGACGGCGGGGCGCTATGTCATTCCGGTCTGGTATTCCAAAGTTGCGCGCCTTGCCTATTCAAAGCATCTTCACCACCCCGCGCAAATACCGTTATATGGTGATTGGCCGGGCTTTCAGCCCGAAGTGTGGTGGTATGAGGAATAAGAACATGCGGGCAATCACCCTTTTGACTTTGCTGCTGTCATTGGCGGCTTGCAACACCGTTGCGGGTGTTGGCGATGATGTCGCTGGTGGGGCAAGAACAGTGCAAGGCTGGTTCTAGGCCAAAGCACGGGATTTCGGCGTTGTTCATTGGCGGCGGCACAACTGTGCGATGACGCAGTAGGCTTGCTTCTTGCAACCGGCATATTGCGGGCGTAGCCATGGCCAATGCTATCGCTCACCGAACCTGCCTTCGCGCCACCCTGCCCCGCTCGGTTTAACCTGGCGGCCTATGTCCTTGCGCGGGCTCATGACCTGCCAGACAAGGTCGCACTTGAAATCCTGACTGTGGCGGGCAGGGATGTCTGGACCTATGGTCAACTCGATCAGGCGGTTCGCGGGGTTGCCTGGGGGCTGTTGGGGCTTGGCCTCAAGCCCGGCGCGCGAATTTTGCTGCGGCTCGACAATTCGCTCGAATTTCCCTTGGCCTTTCTGGGGGCGATTGCGGCCGGGATGTTGCCGGTGGCAACCCCCGCGCTGTTGACCGTGGATGAGCTTACCGATTTGGCGGCAAAGCTCCGACCAGCCCTTGTCATCGCTGATGCGGGGTTGGCGCAGCCCGACGCGCCCGGCATCCAGGCCATATCAACCGCCGATCTTGCGGCATTTGCGGCGGGGCCGAAGGCGGATTTCATCTTGGGCCGCGCCGAACGGCCTGCCTATCTTGTCTATACATCCGGCACCTCCGGGGCGCCCCGCGCGGTGGTTCACGCCCACAAGGCGATATGGGCGCGGCGCATGATGTGGGATGGCTGGTATGATCTGCGCCAGGACGACAGGCTTTTGCATGCCGGCGCCCTGAACTGGACCTTTACGCTCGGGACCGGGCTTTTTGACCCCTGGGCTGCGGGTGCCACAGCGCTCATTGCGAAAACCGGAACCACCCCTGATGCGCTGCCAAAGATCATAGCGCGGTCGGAGGCCACGCTTTTTGCAGCCGCCCCGGCGTTTTACCGCAAGCTGTTGAAAAACCGCTCAACCCTTGATGCCCCAAAGCTGCGTCATGGGCTAAGCGCAGGTGAGCAGCTGTCAGATCGTATCCGCCACGACTGGATCGCCGCCACCGGCAAACCAATCTATGAGGCATACGGGCTAAGCGAATGTTCCACTTTCATCTCGTCATGCCCGGCCCGGCCCGCACCTGACGGCGCAATCGGCTATCCCCAATCCGGGCGCAAAATAGCGATCTTAGGGCCAGACGGCGCGCCTGTTGCCCGTAACACCCCCGGTGTGATTGCCGTGAGCCGCCAGGATCCGGGCCTGTTTTTGGAGTATTTTGGCGCAGCCGCTGATACCGCGGGTAAATTTCGCGGGGATTGGTTCTTGACCGGCGATATCGGCATTATGGCAAGTGACGGCGCCATTCAATATAGTGGCCGCGATGACGACATGATGAACGCCGGTGGCCTGCGCGTCTCTCCGCAAGAGGTGGAATCCGTGCTGGCCAATTGCCCCGATATTGGCTCTGTCGCGATCACGGAAGTCAGCCCTCAGGAAGATGTCAGGATCATCGCGGCGTTCTATACCGGCCCGGCAAGCGCTGATGCGGTCAGGGCCTATGCCCAAGCCAGATTGGCCCCCTACAAATGCCCCCGCCATTGGGAAAATATCAGCCACTTGCCAACCTCTGCAAATGGCAAGCTAAATCGCCGTGCCTTGCGCAAGGAATGGGAGACAAGATTATGATAAGACTTGATATTATCTCAGACGTTGCCTGCCCGTGGTGCTATGTCGGAAAGGCATATCTTGACCGTGCCTTGCAGGCGCGACCAGACCATCCGATGTTGATCGAATGGCATCCCTATCAGCTTAACCCCGATCTCCCCGATGAAGGCATGGACCGCAGCGAATACATGTCCGCCAAATTCGGATCCCGCGAAAACGTCATCGGGTTCCATAAGACCTTGCTGGAACATGCCGAAAAAGCCGGGGTCGACTTCAACCTGCCAGCTGTGAAGCGCGCGCCAAACACCCTTAACGCCAACCGGCTGATCCATTGGGCCGGGCTGGAGGGGCGGCAGACCGCGATGAAATCGGCGCTGTTGAAAGCCTATTGGTGCGACGGGCGCGATATCGGCTGCACCACAACCCTCGCGGATATCGCGGCAGAGATCGGGCTTGAACGCGACATCATGGAGCGCCTGTTGCAAAGCAACGCGGACCGCGAAGAAATTGCCGCGCGCAGTGCCCATGCCCGCGCCCGCGGGGTCAATTCGGTGCCCACCTTCATCATTGCCAATCGACACGCCCTGCAAGGCGCACAACCTACCGAAACATGGCTCAACGTGATTGATGAATTGAGCGCCAAGTTGAAAGCCGATGATCAATGACCGCCGCAGAAGATCACCAAAGAATAGCTGACAAGCGCCTGGCATTGCCGGAATTTACCGCAATGCTGGCGATGCTTTTCGCCACGCTCGCCTTTTCGATTGACGCCATGCTGCCCGCCCTGCCTGCCATCGCGGCAGAGCTTACGCCCGATGCCGTCAATCATGCGCAGTTGATCTTGACGGCCTTTGTGCTGGGTATGGGGGTCGGCACACTTCTGGCGGGGCCGATCTCGGATGCCGTGGGGCGCAAACC
>JBATTI010000033.1:0-4189 GCA_049670445.1 Albidovulum sp.
GATCACCGCCGAAGGCGTGGGGTGCAAAGGATCAATCGGGCAATCCTTAGGGTTTTCCATACATTTTCCTCATTTTTGGCACGCTATGGCGGCTTGCAGCCTTCCTGAGCCATCCCTATATACCCCCAGAAGCCGGTCGGGACATCCCGGCCAAACATTGGGATCAGAGGGCAGAGGCCGCATAAGGCTCTGCGCTCGCGACCATCGCCGAAGGAAGAGGTAAAGACATGGCCAAAGTCATCGGGATCGACCTGGGGACCACGAACTCTTGCGTTGCCATCATGGACGGGGCGCAACCACGTGTGATCGAAAATGCCGAAGGCGCGCGCACGACGCCGTCGGTTGTCGGATATACAGACACAGAACGTCTGGTCGGCCAAGCAGCCAAGCGCCAGGCAGTGACCAACCCAACCAACACCGTCTACGCCGTCAAACGCCTGATCGGCCGCCGCGTAACCGATGCCGAAGTTGAAAAGGACAAGAAGCTTGTCCCTTACGACATCGTCGATGGTGGCAATGGCGACGCTTGGGTTGAAGTGAAGGGCGAAAAATACAGCCCCGCTCAGGTTTCCGCCGTGATCTTGCAAAAGATGAAGGAAACCGCCGAATCCTATCTGGGTGAAGCTGTCACCCAGGCCGTGATCACGGTTCCCGCCTATTTCAACGACGCCCAGCGTCAGGCAACCAAAGACGCAGGCAAGATCGCCGGTCTTGAGGTGCTGCGCATCATCAACGAACCGACGGCAGCCGCCCTTGCCTACGGTCTTGATAAAAAAGAAACCAAAACCATCGCGGTCTATGACCTTGGCGGCGGTACCTTCGACGTTACCATTCTGGAAATCGACGACGGTCTGTTTGAGGTCAAATCAACCAATGGCGATACGTTCCTTGGTGGTGAAGATTTCGACATGCGCATCGTCAACTATCTGGCGGATGAATTCAAAAAGGAACACGGCGTCGATCTGTCAAAAGACAAGATGGCATTGCAGCGCCTGAAGGAAGCCGCCGAAAAGGCCAAGATAGAGCTTTCGTCAAGCCAGCAGACCGAAATCAACCAGCCGTTCATCTCGATGGATATGAAATCGGGCACGCCGTTGCACATGGTCGTCAAACTGACCCGTTCCAAGCTGGAAAGCCTTGTAAGTGATCTGATCAAGAAGTCGATGAAGCCTTGCACCGATGCCCTCAAGGATGCGGGCCTCTCGAAAGGCGATATCGACGAGGTGGTCTTGGTCGGTGGTATGACCCGCATGCCCAAGGTTATCGAGGAAGTGACCGCTTTCTTCGGCAAAGAGCCCCATAAAGGCGTCAACCCGGATGAGGTTGTGGCCCTTGGCGCGGCCATTCAGGCCGGCGTGCTGCAAGGCGACGTGAAAGACGTGGTCCTTCTGGACGTGACCCCGCTGTCACTGGGCATCGAAACCCTTGGCGGTGTGTTCACCCGCCTGATCGACCGCAATACCACGATCCCGACCAAGAAAAGCCAGGTCTTTTCAACCGCCGAAGACAACCAGAACGCGGTGACGATCCGGGTTTTCCAGGGCGAACGCGAAATGGCCCAGGACAACAAGATGCTGGGTCAGTTCAACCTTGAAGACATCCCGCCCGCCCCGCGCGGCTTGCCGCAGATCGAGGTAACTTTCGATATTGATGCCAACGGCATCGTCTCGGTCGGCGCTAAAGACAAGGGCACCGGCAAGGCGCAAAACATCACGATCCAGGCCTCTGGCGGTCTGTCGGATGAAGATATCGAAAAGATGGTCCGCGACGCAGAGGCAAATGCCGACGGTGACAAGGCCCGCAAGGAACTGGTCGAGGCCAAGAATCAGGCCGAAAGCCTGATCCACTCGACCAAGAAGTCGCTTGAAGAACATGCCGACAAGGTCGATCTGTCGACCGTGGAAGCGATTGAACTTGCGATCTCGGCGCTGGAAGAGGTTCTGCCCTCTGAAGATGCAGGCAAGATCAAGGGCGGCATTCACAACCTGACCGACGCGTCGATGAAACTGGGCGAGGCTATTTATAAGGCCGCGCAAAGCGAAGACGACAAGGATGATGATGCCGACAAGGCCCGCGGTGTTGACGACGATATCGTCGATGCCGATTTCGAAGATCTTGGCGACGACAAGCGCAGATAACACTGCCGGAACCAACGGGGCCGGCCCAAGCACTCTTGGGTCGGCCTACGCGTTTCCCGAAGGGATGCATCAATGGCAAAGCGCGATTTTTACGAGGTTCTGGGCATTGCGCGCGGATCCAATTCGGATGAAATCAAGAAAGCTTACCGCAGCAAGGCGAAAGAGCTTCACCCCGACCGAAATCAAAGCAACCCCAATGCCGAAGCCCAGTTCAAGGAAGTGAATGAGGCTTACGACGTCTTGAAAGACGACACCAAAAAAGCCGCCTACGACCGCTTCGGTCACGCGGCTTTCGAAGGCGGCATGGGTGGCGGCGGCGGCCGTGGGCCGCAAGGCCAGGGCGATTTTGGCAGCGCGTTTTCGGACGTGTTCGAAGATCTGTTTGGCGATTTCATGGGCGGACGCGGCGGCGGGGGCGGCGGTCGCAGCCGGGCATCGCGCGGATCAGATCTGCGCTACAATATGCGCGTGACATTGGAAGAGGCCTTTAAGGGCATCCAAAAAACCATCTCCGTGCCCACCGCACTGAACTGTACCGCCTGTAGCGGCACAGGCGCCGAAGGCGGGTCAGAGCCGCAGACATGCCCGACCTGTTCGGGCATGGGCAAGGTGCGCGCCCAACAGGGCTTTTTCACCGTCGAACGCGCCTGCCCCACTTGCGGCGGTGCGGGGCAGATTGTGAAGAACCCCTGCAAATCCTGCCACGGCGCTGGCCGGGTTGAAAAGGAACGCTCGCTTTCCGTGAACATCCCCGCAGGCGTCGAAACCGGCACCCGGATTCGTTTGGGCGGCGAAGGCGAAGCGGGGCTGCGCGGCGGTCCGGCGGGCGATCTCTATATCTTCATAGAGGTCCGCGAACACGCTCTGTTCCAGCGCGAAAGCGTCAATCTTTACTGCCGTATCCCCATCTCTATCACCACCGCAGCCCTGGGTGGCGAGGTGGAAGTGCCCACAATTGATGGCGGGCGCAGCATGGTCAAAGTGCCGGCTGGCAGCCAGACCGGCAAGCAGATGCGACTGCGCGGCAAGGGTATGCCCGCCCTGCGCGGTGGCGGAAGCGGCGATATGCTGATCGAAATTGCCGTGGAAACGCCAATCAACCTGACCGCGCGTCAAAAGGAAATCCTGCGCGAATTCGATCAGCTTGGCGACAATAACAACCCCGAAGGCTCCTCCTTCTTCAAGACGGTGCGCGGCTTTTGGGATGGGATGACGAAGTGACAGGGGGCCAAGCGCCCCTTGCCGACCTCAAGACCCGCATCCAGACCCAGGCCATGTCTGAAGGTTTTTCCGCCCTTGGCTTCACCACCCCAAGTGCCATCCCCCTAGCTGCCCCGCGTCTGAAGCATTTCGTAGACGGCGGTTTGCATGGCCAGATGGGCTGGATGGAGGAACGCATGGCATGGCGCGGCGATCCCGCCAGCCTTTGGCCCGAGGCACGGTCGGTTATCATGCTGGCCGAATCCTACACCCCCGAGGGCAACCCGCTTGATGTGCTCAATCAGCGCGACCGGGCCGCAATCAGTGTCTATGCAGGCGGAAAAGACTATCATGATCTGGTCAAAAAACGGCTCAAACGGCTGGGACGCTGGCTGATCGATCAGGCGGGCGGAGAGATCAAGGTTTTCGTCGATACCGCCCCGGTGATGGAAAAACCTCTGGCCGAGGCCGCCGGCCTGGGCTGGCAGGGCAAACACACCAACCTTCTGTCGCGCGATCTGGGCAATTGGTTCTTTTTGGGCGCTATCTTTACCACGCTAGATCTGGCCCCCGACAGGCCCGAGGTCAGCCATTGCGGATCATGCACCGCTTGCCTTGATATCTGCCCCACAGCCGCCTTCCCGGCCCCCTACCAATTGGATGCCAGACGCTGCATTTCCTATCTGACAATCGAACATAAAGGCCCGGTGGATGAAGATCTGCGCCCTTTGCTTGGCAACAGGATTTACGGCTGCGATGATTGTCTGGCGATCTGCCCTTGGAACAAATTTGCCCAAACCGCACAAGAAACCGGCTATGCCAACCGCTTTGCCGCAGCCCCGCATCTGGCC
>JBATTI010000034.1:0-9879 GCA_049670445.1 Albidovulum sp.
TGTCAAAGGAACGGCGCGGCCCTTTTAGGCGGGTCGCGCCAGATTTTCCGATCAGTTTATGCTTGACAATGCGGGCTTAGAAAAAGCCGTTGCTGGCGGGGTATTGCGTGGCCGTAACTTCCAACCCGACGGCGGCTGCAACCGCCAGGCTGATCACGACCGCAAGCGGCACAAATATCCGCGAACCGCCAAGTGCTGCGACATGGCCCAGGCTTTTGTAGCTGCTTTGGATGATCTGCATCTGATGCCTCCGGGGTTACTGGCTCAACTGCAGTGAAATTACCGGTGGAATATGGCTGATTTGGGGCGCAGACGTGGCGATCCGGCCCGATTTTCAGGGGCAAAACAGATCGTTCGTCACCCCAAAGACCAACAAAGACAACACGATAGCAAGCCCAAGCGCCATGGCCACATTCAACACCCGATCCGGCAAGGGGCGCCCCGTGGCCCATTCGTAAGCGTGGAACACGAGATGCCCACCATCCAGCACGGGAATCGGCAAAAGGTTCATGAAACCGATGGCCGTGGACAAAAGCGCGATCAAACCGATCAGATCGCCGATACCCTGGCTTGCCGCCTGCCCCGAGGCTTCGGCAATGGCGAAGGGGCCGGAAATATTGCAGGTCGAAATTGCGCCGGTCAACATATGCGCGATGCCGGACACCGAGGTTGTGATGATCCGCCAGGTTTGTTTGCCTGCGGCAGATACGGCCTCGACCGGGCCGACGTCGCGGGTGGCGGGGGTAAAGAAAAAGTCGCCGATCACGCCGATCTTGAAGCTGCTTTCGAATCCCCCGTCTGCGGTTGGCTGATCGGTGCGCCGGGGCGCAAGTGTCACTTCGTGGACCTGCCCCGCACGCCAGACCGAAAGAGCGATCGGCGCGCCACCGGCGCCGTCCACAGCCGCGACCAGATCGGCAAAACGATTGGTGGGGTTCCCGTTGGCCGCGACGATCACATCATCTTTCTGAAGCCCGGCGTCCATCGCAGCCGACCCCGGCATCACCCCTTCGACATAGGCCGGAAAGAGAAACGGGCCGTCGGCGGTGATTTCCGCGCCATCGCGGCGTACAAGATAGCTGAGCGTGTCTTTTGACGGCAAGGTCTTGACCTGATCGCCCAGCTCCTTCCAGCTTGCCGTCTCTACCCCTTCGACGCCAAGGATCTCATCCCCGACCATCAGCGCGCCATTGCCGCCCGGCAAGGTCTTGAGGCTGCCGATAATCGGGTTTTCGGCGGGCGCGCCCGACAGCATGAACATCACCGAAAAGATCGCGATGGACAAAAGGAAGTTGAACACCGGGCCTGCCACAACCGTGGCCGCGCGCGCCCATAGGGGGGCGCCATGCATCGTGTGCCGGCGTTCGTCGGGGCCAAGCTTTGCCATGGTTTCTTCATCGGCCCCGGCCGAGGCCGCATTGGCATCGCCCAGAAATTTCACATAGCCGCCAAAGGGCAGCGCCGCGATCTGCCAGCGGGTGCCGCGCTGGTCTGTCCGGCTCCAGATAACTTTACCAAAGCCGATCGAGAATACTTCGGCATGGATGCCGCACCAGCGCCCGACAATGTAGTGGCCATATTCATGGATCGCGACGATCACCGAAAGGGCGATGATAAAGGCGCCCGCGCTGAAGAAAACTCCGCCGAATGAGGGAATAAAACCGGTCAAATCCAAAATTCACGTCCTTTTATCGGAGTCTATAATTCCGCGCGCAATACGACGAGCTTCGGCATCAGCCTGCAACACCATATCGAGGCTCGTGGGGCGATTGCCAAGGGGTGTCGCGTTGCCAAACGCCTCCAGCGTGTCTTCCACAACACTTGTCATCGCCAAAAACCCGATCCGGCCCGCAATGAAAGCATCAAGGGCCACTTCCTTGGCCGCATTGAAAACCGCACCGGCAAGACCGCCCGTATCCATCACCTCACGCGCCAGACGAAGCGCCGGATAGCGATGAAGATCGGGGTGTGAAAAGCTTAGCTGCCCGACCGCGCCCAGATCAAGCCGCGCCACCGGCAGATGCACACGATCCGGCCAATTCAGCGCGTAGCCGATGGCGTGGCGCATATCGGGCGCGCCCAGATGGCCGATCATCCCGCCATCGCAAAAACCAACGACGGCATGCACAAGCGATTCCGGGTGGATCAGCACTTCGATCTTCTTTGGGGCAATGCCGAAAAACTCATGCGTTTCAATCACCTCAAGGGCTTTATTGAACATCGAGGCGGAATCGATGGTGATGCGCTGGCCCATGGCCCAATTGGGATGGGTCGAGGCTTCGGCAACGCTGGCCGTGGCAAGGCGTTCCACCGGCCAGTCGCGAAAGGCACCACCGGATGCGGTGATGATGATCCGCTCTATGCTGGCCATGTCTTCGGACAAAAGCGATTGGAAAACCGCCGAATGTTCGCTGTCGACCGGCAAGATACGGGCGTTGTGATCGCGCGCGGTCTTGAGCAAAAGGCCGCCCGCGGCCACAAGGCTTTCTTTATTGGCAAGCGCCAAGGTGGCGCCCTGCCCCAGGGCGTTGAACCCCGGCACCAGACCGGCGACACCGACAATCGCCGACATCACCCAATCCGCCGGCCGGCACCCGGCCTCGGCCAAAGCCTTTGCACCGGCGGCGGTTTCGATGCCGGTTCCGGCAAGGGCCGCGCGCAGATCATCATGGCATTCATCATAGGCGGTGACGGCGATTTCGGCCTTCAGCGCAACCGCCTGTTCGGCCAACCGCGCAATATTGCGCCCCCCGGTCAGCGCCACGGTGCGGTAGGCCAAAGCCCCGCCCTGCCGGGTCAAGAGATCAAAGGTGCTTTCACCGACCGAACCCGTCGCCCCAAAAATCGAAACACTGCGCATCGGTAACCCTAGCCCCCGAAATCGGGCAATGGCAGGCCCGCAAGGCCCCAGCACAAGACCAGGACAGCCGCCCCGATCAGCCCGTCAAACCGGTCCAGAAAACCGCCGTGGCCGGGGATAAGCCCGGAGGAATCCTTGATCCCTGCCCGGCGCTTCATCGCGCTTTCCGCGATATCGCCCATCTGTGCGGCAAAAGCCGTTAATGCGGAAAAGACCATCAAGAACAGCGGGCCACCGGCCCAAACCGCCGCGACAAGCCCGACAATCGCCGCGCCAATCCACCCCATGACCGTGCCCGACCAGGTCTTTTTGGGCGAAACCCGAGGCCAGAACTTCGGTCCGCCCAAGATCCGCCCGCCAAAATATCCCAGCACATCCGACGCCACCACAACCAGAACCAGCCAGACCGTAAAGCCCAAGCCGTAACCTTCGCGAAAGGCGGTGAAGGCATAGCACGCCAGCATCAACGCCATGGCGTAAACCGCAAAGACCAGACGATCCTTTCGCGGTGTCAGGAACCCGACCAGCGCAGGAACCGCCGTCAGGCCAAGCCAATAGGGGCCATGCAAGATCAGGACCGGGGCCAGACACCCCATCGCCAGGGCGCCGAAGGCCACCGCCTGACCGGGGCGCAAGGGGGCCGTAAGCCGCGCCAATTCCCAGATCATCAGCCCGGCCACGACAATCGACAATAGCCTGACCGCCAGACCACCGGCCCAAACGGCCCCAAAGCCCAGCACCAGAACCACGGCTGCCGACATAATCCTAAGCCGCAGATCATCCCATTTTGCGGGATCGGTCATGCGTTGACCACACCCCCGAAGCGCCGCTCGCGCCGGGAAAACCGGTCTACGATCTCTGCCAGCTCATCAGCGGTGAAATCGGGCCAGAGGGTTTCGGTGAATTCATATTCAGAATAGGCGCATTGCCAAAGCAGGAAGTTTGAAATCCGGGTTTCACCCGAGGTTCTGATCACCAGATCGGGGTCGGGCAGATCGGCGGTATCAAGGCGCGCGCCGAATGCCGCCTCATCGACGCTGTCCGCGGCAAGCACCCCGGAGTTCACATCGGCCACAACCCGGGCGGCGGCACGGGCAAGTTCATCGCGCCCGCCGTAATTGATGGCAATGGTCAGGGTCAGCAAGGTATTTTCGCGGGTCTTCTCTTCGATCCCTGCCATCAATTCCTGCAAATGCGGTTCCAGCCGTTCCCGCCCGCCGACGAATTTCACCCGCACCCCGTTTTTGTGCAGCTTGTCTGCCTCGCTTTGAATATAGCGGGCAAAGAGCGACATAAGGCCGATGACCTCGTCGGTGGAGCGTTTCCAATTCTCGGTCGAGAAGGCAAAAATCGTCAGGTAACGGATGCCAAGGCCGGGGGCTGCTTTCACAATGCTGCGCACCCGGTCGGCACCACGGCGGTGGCCCACCAATCGCGGCCAGCCGCGTGACGTTGCCCAACGGCCGTTGCCATCCATGATGACCGCAACATGCGTAGCCGTTCTGGCGGTAATATCCTTTGCGGCCATTGGCCTTGCCCTTCCCGGCGCCCCTATCAAGGCTTAAACCTGCATGATCTCGGCTTGCTTGGCCTCAAGCGCTTTGTCAACTGCGCCGATTGCTTTGTCCGTCAGATCCTGCACTTCATCTTGCCACATCTTTTGATCATCCTCAGACATGCCAGCCGTCTTGGCCTTCTTGATCTGATCCATACCATCACGGCGCACATTGCGCACCGCCACCCGCGCATGTTCACCGTATTGGGCGGCAACTTTCGTCAACTCTCGCCGCCGCTCTTCGTTGAGTTCCGGGATCGGCAGCATGATGATCGTGCCATTGGTCTGCGGATTGATGCCAAGGCCGCTTTCGCGGATCGCCTTTTCAACCACACCAACCAAAGCCTTGTCCCAGACGTTGATCGTGACCATGCGCGGTTCGGGCACGTTCACGGTGCCGACCTGATTGATCGGGGTCATCTGGCCATAGGCGCTGACGCTGATCGGCTCAACCAATGCCGCCGAAGCCCGCCCGGTTCTGAGCGACGAAAACTCTTGCCGCAGCGCGTTCAGGGCACCGTCCATGCGGCGGCCAAGATCATCAATATCAATTTCAATGTCGTCGGACATATGTGTCGTCCCGTCGTTATGCAGTTGCGATCATGTCATTCACTGGCGCGCGACAATACAACCGAGCGCCGAGGAAAGATAGATCATCAACCCTTTACTGTGGTGTATGTGCCATTTCCCGACAAGATCCCCCTGAAGCCACCGGGTTCGTCCAGTGAAAAGACGATAATCGGCAAGTTATTGTCGCGCGCCAGGGCAATGGCAGATGCATCCATGACGCCAAGGTGTTTTTGCAAGACCTCGTCATAGCTCACAAGATCATAGCGCTTGGCATCGGCGTGTTTGTTGGGGTCTTTGTCATAGACGCCATCCACCTTGGTGCCCTTGAAGATCACCTCGCAGTGCATTTCATTGGCCCGCAATGTGGCGGCAGTATCGGTGGTGAAGTAAGGGTTGCCGGTGCCTGCCGCAAAGATACACACGCGCTTTTTTTCCAGGTGGCGCACGGCGCGGCGGCGGATGTAGGGTTCGCAGATCTGATCCATCGGGATGGCGGAAATGACGCGGGTGTGGATATCAAGCTCTTCCAGCGCCGATTGCATCGCCAGCGCGTTCATCACGGTGGCCAGCATCCCCATGTAATCGGCGGTCGTGCGTTCCATCCCCTGGGCCGAACCTTGCAGGCCCCGGAAAATGTTGCCGCCGCCAATGACCATGCAGATCTCGACCCCGAGGTCATGAACTGATTTCACTTCTGCCGCGATGCGGGTGACGGTCGGCGGGTTGAGGCCATATCCCTGGTCCCCCATCAGCGCTTCGCCGGAAATTTTCAACATGACACGTTTGTAGGTAACGTTGGGTTCTGTGGCCCCGGTCATCAATACACTCTCTTGTTATTCTTGCTGCTGCGACGGGACTGGCTTGATGCCCGCGTGATCCGGGCGCAAAATGCCTCAAAGCGGAAAAAGATTCAACGGGTCAAGACACCCAAATATACGACAGGTAGCGGTTTGGGGCAGATCAAGGGACAAATTCTTGACGAACTGGGCGAAATTGCCCCGCAAAAGCCTGTGTTGATTGCCGGACCAACGGCCTCGGGCAAATCGGCCCTGGCGATGCGGATTGCCCGCGCGCAGGGGCGCAGCATTGTGAATGCGGATGCTTTGCAGGTGTGGTCGATGTGGCGAATCCTTTCCGCACGCCCCTCACCCGAGGAAGAATCCCAGGTGCCGCATTTGCTGTTCGGCCATCTTGACCGGGGGGCGCAATATTCGGTCGGGCATTGGCTGCGCGAGGTTGAGGCGGTTTTGGCCGTTGATCCCGCCCCGGTCATCGTGGGCGGCAGCGGCCTTTACCTGACCGCCCTGACCGAAGGTTTGGCCGATATTCCGCCCACACCCCGCGATATCCGCCAAGAGGCCGACAGGATGATGGCGAAAGCTGGTGCTGCGGCCATGGCAGGCGCGCTTGATCCTGACACCCGGGCGCGGATTGATCTGCGAAACCCCGTCCGCATTCAGCGCGCATGGGAGGTTATGCGCGCCACCGGGCGGGGCCTTGCGGCATGGCAAGACGCCACCGGCCCTGCCCTTTTGCCCGCAGGCAGCGCCACCTGCCTTTACCTTGATTGCGACCGCGATTGGCTGACGGCACGCATTGATCGGCGCTTTGATCAGATGATTGCGGCAGGCGCACTGCAAGAAGCCAAGGCCGCCCTGCCGGTGTGGGAACCAAGGGCCGCCTGGGCCCGCGCCATCGGCGCACCGGAGCTGATAGACTACCTACAGGGGGTCACACCCTTGCCAGACGCTATATCTGCCGCAAAGATTGCCAGCCGCCAATATGCCAAACGTCAGCGCACATGGCTGCGCAGGCGGATGGCGGGCTGGATCCCGCTTAGCCGTCCGTGAAAATATGTGGCACTTCCGCCAAGCATATTGATTTCAAATATTTTTCTCTTGGCCAATCACCCGAAATTCCGTAAAACTGCCCGGGTAACAATTGACGCCGCAGTTGCGGATCACGGTTCATATGGTCGGTCACAGCCGCAAGCGGAGCAATCTGGTGAAACTATTTTCCGGGACGCCACTTTCGCAATTCAGCGATACCAAGGGGACAGATGCCCCCAAGATCGCCAGTTCGGGCCGGTCCAAAACGCTGTCGATCCCGCAAGCGGAAGCTGCCAAGTTGCGGCTTGTCCCGATCCCGCGTCTGGCAGCAGGCGGACGCTGGCGGGTTGAGGCGATGCGCGCACTTTCAGAACCGGTTCTGTTATGGTTCACACGCGGTCAGGGCCGCATCACCATCGGCGGCATTACCCGTGGCTACGGCGCCCATAATGCGATCTTCATTCCCGCCGGTATGATGCACGGCTTTGAAGTGGGCGCGCAAACCTTCGGGACGGCGATATTTTTCGGGCATGATCACAAGGTTGATCTGCCTGACGAGCCATTGCACCTGCGCATCCGCGATGTGACCCCGCAAGCAGAGCTTTCGGCCGTGATCGACAATATCCAGCGCGAAACCGAAAGCGACCGGGCCGGAAACCACAAGGCGGCCTTGCACCACCTTGGCTTGCTTGGGGTCTGGCTTGAACGTCAAAGTGCGGCGTTGAGCGATCAAAGCCCAAGCCTTGATGCGTCGCGCAGGCTGGCACGGGCCTATGCGGATATATTGGAGCGGGGCTTCAGATCAGGCAAGGGCGTGTCGGAATTCGCCCATGAGCTGGGCGTGACACCAACCCATCTGACCCGCGTTTGCAATAAGACCTGCGGCAGATCAGCTTCGGATCTTTTGCATGACAGGGTGATTTTCGAAGCCCGCAAGCTTTTGTCCGAAACCCGCCTTCCGATTGCGCGGGTCGCGGAAACCCTGGGCTTCACCTCGGCGGCCTATTTCACCCGCGCCTTTCAGCTTCGGGTCGGGAAAACCCCGTCCGCGTTTCGCAAGGCCGGCTGACCGCTGGACGCATTTCCGCGATGGCGGAAAAAAATCCATAAACATCGACAGATGGTCAAAAACGGTGCTATATGTCGTTTTCTGACATTGACGCGGTGAAAAAAACACGGCGCAATGGCACTTCGGGTTTTCTGGCACTGTCAGAATGCCCAGCCGGGGAAGCGGGGGCGTTTTCATGCCATCCGCAAAGATTGTCGCACAGGGAGAACAGCGATGACGAAACATTTCAAACCCGAGACCATGCATCCAACAGCACAGATTTTTGCTGATGACTGCAAGGCCGGTAAACTTAGCCGCCGCGAATTTTTGAGCCGTACAACTGCTTTGGGCGTATCTGCAACAGCTGCATATGGCCTGCTTGGTCTTGCCGCACCGAAAGCCATGGCGGCTGATCCGGTGGCGGGCGGCACTTTGCGCTGTCAGCTGGAAACCAAGGCGCTGAAGGATCCTCGCACCTATGACTGGTCCGAGCTTGCCAATTTCTCGCGCGGCTGGTTGGAATATATGGTTGAATACAATGCCGACGGCACGATCCGCGGCATGCTGCTTGAAGGCTGGTCAACAAATGATGATGCCACCGAATACACACTGAATGTTCGCAAGGGTGTTAAGTGGAACAATGGCGATGATTTCACCGCAGCGGATGTTGCCAACAACATCACCCGCTGGTGTGACGCCAATGTCGAAGGTAACTCCATGGCTGCCCGTATGGGTGGGCTGGTTGATGAGACGACAAAAACCGCCCGCGAAGGCGGCGTTGTTGTTGTCGATGACAACACCGTCAAGCTGACTTTGCCTGCGCCAGATATTACCTTGATTGTCGGTATGGCTGATTATCCGGAAGCTGTGGTTCATTCCAGTTATGACAATGGCGATCCCTCTGCCAACCCGATCGGCACTGGCCCCTATTTGCCGGAATCCAACGAAGTTGGCGTCAAGCAGGTTCTGGTTCGCAATGCCGATCACACCTGGTGGGGCACCGAGGTTTATGGCGGCCCTTACGTTGACCGGATTGAATACATCGATCTGGGCACCGACCCGTCCGCTTTTGCCGCAGCCGCCGGTTCGGACGAAATTGATCTGGTGCACCGCACCGATGGTGAATTCGTCGAGATCTTTGACGGTTTGGGATGGACCAAATCCGAGGCCCTTACATCGGCCACGCTTTGCGTCCGGTTCAATCAGGAATCCGACCTTTACAGCGATTTGAGTGTGCGCAAAGCCTTGCAGATGGCCGTTGATAACGCCGTTGTCTTGCAACTTGGCTATGCCGGGCTTGGATCCGCTGCGGAAAACCACCATGTGTGCCCGATCCACCCGGAATATGCCGAACTCCCCCCCCTTGTCGTCGATAAGGCGGCCGCCAAGGCGGCGATTGATGCCGCCGGACATGCAGAGACAGAGCTTGAACTGATCTCGGTCGACGATGGCTGGCAGGCGGCATCTTGTGATGCGGTTGCAGCACAGATCCGTGATGCGGGTATCAGTATCAAGCGGACAATCCTGCCAGGCTCGACCTTCTGGAACGATTGGCTGAAGTACCCGTTTTCAGCGACCGAATGGAACATGCGCCCGCTTGGCGTGCAGGTTCTGGCACTTGCCTACAAGGGCGGTGTGGCGTGGAACGAGACGGCGTTCAACAATGCCGAATTTGACACGCTGCTGGCTGAAGCTTTGGCCACCCCGGATGCGGATAACCGCCGTGTGGTGATGGCAAAGATCGAGAAAATCATGCAAGATGAAGGGGTTGTGATCCAACCTTACTGGCGCTCACTTTACCGCCACTTCAAGCCTGGCGTGAACGGTGCCGACATGCACCCGACGTTCGAGCATCACCACTACAAGTGGTGGGTTGAAGCTTGATCCGTCAGCCAAACTAACCTGCAAGGGGCGCGGATTGACTGCGCCCCTTGTTAATGGACTTTAGCCAAGAAGTCCGACCCTGGGGTGTGCGGCCCTCCTTCACGGGCCAGAGGGATCTAAAATGCTGAAATTC
>JBATTI010000035.1:0-6463 GCA_049670445.1 Albidovulum sp.
GGTGGCTGACCGTTGGTTCAGCATCGCCGAAAACAGCATTCTGCTTGGTGTGGCGATGATTTCGTGGTTCTGGTTTCAACCGCCGCTTGAAGAAAGCCGGGTGCTGGCCTTCGGCTGGATCGCCGAAATCTACATCCGCAATCTTGTCTTGTTGCTGATCGTCGCCGGGGGCCTGCACCTTTATTTCCACCGCTGGAAAAAGCAGGGTCAAACCCTCAAATTCGACCCGCGCGATCTTGCCGCCAAGGCGCGCAGCTTTACCTTCAACTCTCAGGTGGCGGATAATATGTTCTGGTCGCTGGGCAGCGGTGTCGCCTTTTGGACGGGGTATGAGGTGCTGATGTTTTGCGCCATGGCCAATGGCTATGCGCCAATACTTCTATGGGCCGATAATCCGGTCTGGTTTGTGGCGCTGTTCTTTCTCACCCCGCCCTGGATATCCTTTCACTTCTACTGGATACATCGCTGGCTGCACTGGCCGCCGCTTTACCGGCTGGCCCATGCCTTGCATCACCGCAATATCAATGTCGGGCCGTGGTCGGGGTTTGCCATGCATCCGGTTGAGCATCTCTTGTTCTTGTCGGGCGTGCTTATTCACTGGGTGATTGCCGCCCATCCGGTCCATATCCTTTTTCACATGCAGCATCAGGCCCTGACGGCCGCCACCTCGCATACCGGGTTTGAGGGGCTGGTGGTCAAAGACAAGAACCGGCTGGCGCTTGGAACCTTCCACCACCAGATGCATCATCGTTATTTTGAAGTGAACTACGGCAATCTGGAGGTGCCTTGGGACAAGTGGTTCGGATCCTTTCATGACGGCACGCCAGAGGCGCATGAAGCCATGAAAACCCGGCGCGCGGCGATGACCAAGACCGGCTGAGGGCTGCGCCCCTTCCTTTGGCCATGATCGGCGCGAAACAAGCCCCGTTGCGCGATAAAGCATCAAAGGCCGATCCATGACCGGCCTTTGATATGTCGTTCAGGCAAAGTTCAGCCAGTTATCCTGCTGTCCGCCGCAGTGGCCGAAGAATTCGCTCAGATCAGCAGGCAGGCCCTGAAAATCAAGCGCACCGGAATTGGAGGCCTCAACATCATTGCCGCCGCAATGGCTGCCGAATTGCTGGTCCTCGGCGCTCATCCAGCGCGAAGGCTCGGATCCGGGTTTTCCGCCCGCACCGTCAAGCGGCTCAAAGAAGATCCGGAAACCGCCAAAATCGATGTAGTTTTTGGCCATCTGGCCCTGACCGGCAGCATCCTCCGGCGCGCTGGCTTCCTGTTGGCCCGCCTCGTCATCGTAACCCGGGCGCTTGTTGCCGCACCCCCATGCCTGCATCAGGTCGTCAAGGTCCGGCATGTCGCCAAGGTCGGCCATGTCACCATCTTCGGTGCCCGTATCGGTACCGGTATCGGTATCGGTGCCCGTGTCGGTGTCGGCATCGCTGCCGGCATCGCTGTCGTCTTCCGTCTCAGCGGCCGCCACGACATCGTCAGGTTCATCACCCGCTGCGTCCTCACCCGCTGCGTTCTCAGCTTCTGCGTCATCGCCCACCGCGTCATCAGCCGCTGCGTCATCGCCCTCTGCGTCATCATCCTCACCGGCAGAGGCATCGACGACGACGTCTTCACCATTGCTGCCATCCTCGTCCGATGCGTCGGGCTGATCGCCTTCGGCCGCTTCATCGGGCAGGTCCATACCCACCTCGGTGACCGGCATCTCCTCGCCGTCGGGGGCGTCACATTCGGCAACCTCAACCGGAGTTTCCGGGGTTTGCGGGGTGTCCGGGGTTTGCGGGGTGTCCGGTGTTTGCGCATCCGGGCCCTCCACGACGTCCGGGTCGGTTTGGGGTTCATCCGTGTCAGGGCCTGCCACCACATCCGGATCGGCGGGCGTTTCGGGTGTAACCGGCGTGTCCGGGGTTGCGACGACATCGGGCGGCGTTGGCACTTGGGGCGCGGGGGCGGGATCGTCGACCGCGTCCGTGCGTGCGAAGTTTTGCGTCACCATGACGGAATCGAACGTCCCGCCTTGGGTGAAATCGCCGCGCTCAATCCCGATGCCGATCTCTTTGAAATCGGGGTTGAGGATATTTGCACGGTGGCCCGGGCTGTTCATCAGACCGTCGTGGATCTGGCGCACGTCATCGGCCAGACCCGGCGCGCCACGTTCGCTTTGAAACCCGATGTTTTCGCCCGACCGCGTGTTGCCCTCAAACTTGAACCCTGCGGCTTCCATGCGTTGTTGCGGGGTCGAGCCGCCCATGCCGGTATGTGAAAACCGATCGGTGTTCAGCATCCACTGGCTGTGGGCTTCGCTTGAATCGTTCAGCTTGTCGTCAAAAGTCAGGGGTGCCACGCCTGCGGCGGCGCGTTCGGTATTGATCAGATCCAGCATGAGTTGCTCAAGGGGACTTGCTATGGACATCTCTTTTTCCTCGGTTTGAATTGCGGCCGGTTTTGGCCTTATCTGTCCCGGGCCCCGCCGAATGCAGGGCCGCAGCCTGGGGTATGTTTGGGTGCGAAAATCGAAGGCACCATGCCGGACGACCGCAGTCGGTCAAGCAGTCAGTCAGGCAGTTACCCGGGCGTGCAAAAGGCGTCCCTTCTGACCCGGCAGTCTGGACCTAGCCTTGCCGCAAGCGCGGATCAAGCCTTTGGCAAAACAAGCAAAAAAATGGGCTTCAAACCGCCCAACGGCGAAAATCACCGGCAGGTTCTTGCGCAAATTGTGGCTTTTTTGTGGATCAGGGCTGGGTCATCGCGGCGGTCCATTCGGCAAGAAAGTTCCGCCGCTTGACCCGGTCAAGATAAACCAGAAGACCCGGGTCAAGCCGGATCGGCCGGATATGCGGTTTGAGCATCACCGCCCCTTGCTCCAGCCGCGGGAAACCGCTGTCCGCGAGGATCAGCGCTTGCCCCTCTGCCCCCAGCAGGAAGTCAAGAAAAGCGCCGCCACCAACCGGGTTGCGCGCAGTTTTGGGAACGAAGGCGGTGCGCAAAAGGGCTACGGTGAAATCCTCCAACTCGGCGATGATCAGATCATCTTTGCCGGCGCTGCGTTGGGCGGCGTAAGACCCCACGACATTATAGGCAATGGCGATCTTGCCGCTTTCAAGGTCGCGGATCATATCGCCCGAACAGCAGTAAAGCTGCGCGTTGAGGCGGCCCATCACCTCGGCCAGACGCCAGAATGTATCGGATTGGCGCGCATCCTGGGTGGCAAAAAGATAGCCCGCGCCCGACACGCGCGGATCATAGGTGGCGATGCGGCCATCGAACTGATCGGGATGATCGCGCAACAGGTCGATCAGGTCACGCCTAGTGCGCGGCACCGGCAAGCCCGCCAATCCCTTGCGCGAGGCCAGAACCACCACGGGTTCAAGCGCAAAGCCAAAGATCCGGTCGCGCCAGCGCGCCCAGTCCGGCAGGCCCGATACGGCGTTTGATCCGTAGGCCGCTGCAAAGCCGTCATTGCCAAGCTTCATCTGCAGATCCATTGCCGATGAAATCACCAGATCGAAGGGGGCCTCCCGGCCCTGGACGGCGGCAAAGACCTCGGTGCTGGAGGCAACCGTATAATGCAGCGACAGGCGCGGGTTTCGCGCCAGAAAGGCGTCGATCACCGGGGCGAAAACATCGGTGTCGGTGGTCGACAGCACCTCCAGCAGTTCCGGGCCGGTGCCAAAGACCCGCTCTTCCTCAACCTCATATGCGGCCAAGGGGCGAAGGGTGGCGAAGGTCAGCGCAAGGGCAAGGATAAGGTGGCGCATGTTCCCCCCGTTTGATTGGGCGCAAGTGTGAAGTGACCGCCAAGGGCGGTGGCAACCTCGGCGACGATGGTCAGGCCAAGGCCCGAGCCTACGACATCGCCGGCATTGGCGCCGCGTTGAAAGCGGACGGTCAGCTCTTCGGTACTGGCACCCGAAAGGCCGCGCCCCTGATCGGTGATGGTCAACAGCGCCCAACCTGCCTGAGCGGTGCCAGTCTGAGCCGTGCCAGCCTGAGCGGTGCCAGCCTCAGCCGTCCCAGTCTGCGCCGTCAAAGTCACGTCGATGCGGGTTTCGGCAGGCGAATATTTGATCGCGTTATCCATCAGGTTGCGCAGCGCGCATTCAATCAACAAACGGTCACCCGATACCAGCAAAGCGCCCTTGGCGGCATGAAGTTCAAGGCTAAGTTCCTTCATCTCGGCCGTAGGCGCATAGGCCGAAATGACACCGCGCGCGACCTCGGTCAGATCCACGGCGACCTCCTCCAGCTGATCAGAACGATAAAGCACCATCGCATGTTCCAAAAGCTGGCTTGCCGAACGCGCACTTTCCTCAACCCCGCGGATAATATTGCGCAAGCGTTTGCGGGTTTCTTCGCTTTTGGTCTGACGCAAGGCTATTTCCGCCTCGGCGCGCACCGTCGACAAAGGCGTGCGAATGTGGTGGGCGGCCTCGGCGATGAAGGTTTCGGTTTGGGAAAGGGCGGTGCGCAACCGGGCCACAAATCCGTTGAGCGCGCCCAATAGCGGCGCCATTTCCGATGGGGCCGGATGGCGCACGGCGCGCAGATCGCGCGGGCCACGACGCCCGACCGCCTCGGCCAGACGGTTGATCGGGGCGAAGACACTGCTTGCTGACAGCAAGCTGAGCGGCACCGCCAATGCGAAAAAGCCAAGCCCCAGAAGGGCCGCGCGATTGGCCATCTGGTCGGCAATGGCCTTTTGCCCCAGCCTTGTCTGCCCCACCAGCACAAGAACCGGGCGGGCCTTGGCACCAATGATCATGCTGCGGGTCACGGCCGCAATCCGCAGATCGGCATCAAGATAGCGGGCGTAGTAGAATTCGGGGGAAAGTGAGGTGGGCGTATTGGGCGGCAAGGGCAGATCATCATAGCCGGTCACGGTATCCTGGCCCACATCAATACGGTAAAACAGCCGGTCTTCGCCCATCGCCCCCAGCATCGAAAAGGTCGAATAGGGCAAATCAATCTCTACTTCCGTCTCGGTGGCGCGCAACTGCTCGGCTATGGCGGTGGTGGCCGCCCCCAGAATCGCGTCTTGTGTGGCCTCGGCTGCATCATTGGAAGCGACGCGGACGCTGACATATAAAAACACCGCCAAAACCGCGGCCACGCCCAGCAATTGCAAGACCAGACGGCGGCGAAGCGAGCCTGCATAGCTTGCGGTATTGCCGCCCGCGCTTTTCATCGAACCGGCCTGTTCATGAACTGGTCAGCCGGTAACCCATGCCGCGCACCGTATCGATACGCGCGGCTGATCCTGCCAGCTTCTTGCGCAAGCGCGCAACATAGACCTCTATCGCATTGTCGCTGACGGATTCCGCGAAGGAAAACAGCCGGTCGCAAAGCTGATCCTTGGAAAAGATGCAATCTGGCGCGCCCAGCAATATTTCAAAAAGCCGCAGTTCGCGGTTGCGCAATTCGCGCGCATCGCCCGCGATGGTCAGGGTGGCGGTCAAGGGGTTGAAGGACAGATCGGCATAGCTGCGCACGGTTTGCGCAGCCCCGTCGCGGCGGCGCAAAACCGCGCGGCAGCGTGCCTCCAGCTCGGCAAAATCGAAGGGCTTGGTGATGTAATCATCCGCACCGCTGTCAAGCGCCTCTACCCGGTCCGATACCGAAGCGCGCGCCGTCATGACAATCACCGGGGTGTCATGATCGCCGCGGCGATGCCGGTGCAAGAACTGCCGCCCATCGCCATCGGGAAGCATTATATCCAGCAAAATCAAGTCATAAGACGCCACGTTCAGGCAATCTTCGGCGTCACGCAGGCTTGGCGCCCAATCAACACCATGGCCATTCAGCGTCAGAAGATCGCGCACTGAACGTGCAAGATCGGCATTATCCTCAACCAGTAAAAACCGCAAGAACGCCTCCCCCTCGGGCCTATGGTGACAGGTTCGTGTCAGCTTCGGCGCTATTGATCCTTCGTGCAAGGGGGATGGTGCAAGGTCAGCTGAGCAAGACCAACGGCGCCCCCTCAGCATGAAAAAACGTCTGGGAGGACACGCATGAAACTGACATTCCTTAAAGGGCTGGCGACCAGCACGGTCTTGGCCTTTACCGCAAGCGGCACTTTTGCCACCGAATGTATCGCGCCCGCCAATGCCGGCGGTGGCTGGGATTTCACCTGCCGCCAGATCGGCAAGCTGCTTTACGACCTCAAGCAGGTCGATGCGCCCGTGCAAGTGACCAATATGGCCGGTGCGGGTGGCGGTGTTGCCTATAACTACGTCGTGGCCGACCGTGGCGATGATGCCGATCTGATCGTTGCGGCCTCTTCGGCGACCACCACGCGGCTTGCGCAGCGCGCTTACGGCGATGCGACCGCCGATCAGGTGCGCTTTGTGGGCGCCATCGGCGCTGACCCCGGCGTTATCGTCGTGGGCAAGGACAGCCCGTTCCAAGGCCTTGGCGATCTGGTTGACGCGATCAAGGCTGATCCGGGTTCGGTCAC
>JBATTI010000036.1:0-1652 GCA_049670445.1 Albidovulum sp.
GCCTTCACGCACCGGCCCCGGTCACGGCGCTTGGGTTTTCACCAGACGGACGCACGCTTGCGGCGGCACATGCCGCCGGGCTGACGCGGTGGGCGGTGTCTGATCTGACCGCAGCTGCGCTTGAAACCGGGTTGGGTGGCGCGCCAGAGGATCTGCTCTGGCGCGATGACGGCGCCTGGATATTGTGCTGCATGGGCGGGCAGGGGGTCTGCGTGATTGATGCGCGCACCAATGTCGCCGGAACCTA
The DNA here is from genome assembly GCA_049670445.1 of Albidovulum sp. GTDB lineage: Bacteria > Pseudomonadota > Alphaproteobacteria > Rhodobacterales > Rhodobacteraceae > TMP-24. The sequence continues at coordinate 248 of JBATTI010000036.1, forward strand.
CGGCGATGTCCCCGCACCGGTGCATAACGCGTCTTTCAGCCCGCTCACCGACACTGTCATTGCCTCTGGCGCCTTTCGTGTTGCCGGCTGGTCGCTGGCCGAAACCCCACCTGCAGACGTGACAACCGGCAAGGCCGGGCTGGTCTTGATTGACGCGGTCGCCGCGTGCCCGACCAGAAATCTGGCGGCGGTTGGTTACGCGAATGGCCTTCTGAGCTTGGCGGAAATTGGCCGACGCGAAGAAATTCTGCTGCGCGAAGACACCGGTGCCGGGATCACGGCGCTGGCCTTTTCGCCAGATGGAAACTTCCTTGCCGTTGCGGGAAGCGATGGCAGCGCCGCGCTGGTCGAATTCCCGAACGGCATGTTCAAATCCTGAAACCCTGAACCGAAAGTCAAAACAATGGTCGCCGAACTGACTGCCGACGAACAAAGCAAAGACAAGTTCTTTCAACAGATTGCCCTTATCGGCGAAGAGATGATCGCCGCCCATGGCAAGGATTTCGCGACCGGCGCATTCGTCCTGGCCGCACGCTGGATCAGCGAGGGCCGGATGGGGGCCAAACCCGCCACCGGCACAGAGGCGCGGCCAAACTGATGGCCCCGGCACCGGGGGCGGGTGTAACGGATCTTTACACAAATGACCCCAACCCCCGGCGCTGGCAGCGACAGCGACAGAATCGCTGAATTGTGGTAATAATACTTGACCTGTCCGAAATCGTGACGCGTCAGAACCAAGGAGTGTGTTCGTTGGATATCATTTCCAAACGAAGCGGCCCACGGCCCGAGGACATGCAGGCAAAAAAGCACCTGCAAGACAATTGGGGAACGATAACCAAGCTTGCCGACACCTTTAGCGGCGGGGCCTATTCGGCCAGCAAGACCAAGAAACCAGAACCCCAGGCAAAGGGGCTGATCTTCGTCGATCAATCCCGCCCCCGCAAGCCGGATGTGCCTGAGCCCTATCTGCGGATCAGCACCAATGGCCGGGTGGTCCTTGCTGATCTGAATACCGGAGTGCAGCTGCATTTCCTGGGCCAGCTCAAACGTGCCGATGGGGCTGTCCGCTTCTTCATTGCCACTGCCGACAACGGGTTTTTCACACCGTTGGACGCCGATATTCACGATCAGATCGGCGATCTGGCAGGCAAAACCATGGGCCGCGATTATTCGGAAGATGATCTGGCGGCTGATCTGAAAACACGGCTGAAACTGACCTGAAGGCCGGAGAAGTATCCAGGATCAACCTGGCACCCGGACTGCGCAACCATCTGTGTGAAAACGGCGGTTAGATCCGTGGGAGGGGATTTAATGATGCGATCAGACCACCGCCTGCGGGCCGCAAGCCCGGGCAAAGCGTCGGATTTCATGGATGTTGACCCACGCGAAACAGCGCGGGCGTGGA